>JAYVHJ010000229.1:0-13780 GCA_043771315.1 Raineyaceae bacterium | reverse complement strand
TCTGGAATCACAAGAATATCAGAGAAAATAATGGCTGCATCAACACCCAAAATGTCCACAGGTTGTATAGTTACCTCTGCGGCACGTTCTGGCGTTTTTACAAATTCTATAAAATTAGGAAATTTCTCTCTTACAGCTCTATATTCTGGTAAAATACGCCCTGCTTGGCGCATAAGCCATACAGGCGCACGTTCTGTGGGTTCTTGGCGTGCTGCACGCAAAAGTAAATCATTTTGTAATTTTGTCATCTTTAATTATGAATTGTGAATTATGAATTATGAATGAATACAAAATTCTAGTAATCAATCAATTAGATAATGTGTTTGTAACATCAAAACTAAGCTAATTATAATAACTTACTCATTATAATCCGCCTGCAAAGGTAAGTTTTTTTATCAAAAAACATTTTAAATCTCAAAAATAAAATTCAGAAATCAAACCAACAAAATATTTGCACAAAACCTAAAAAGTCTGTATTTTTGCATTCAGTATCTAAATAAAACTAATTTAACATTATCTAATAAATGGACGAAATAAATCCTATTGAAACCTTTATGGCGTGGGCTGTGCCACCTATTTATATATTTTTTATTGCTTTAGAGTTTTTTGTAGGGCATTTTATCAATCATAAAGAAGTTTATAATCTCAAAGATACGCTTATTAGTACGCTGATGGGGCTTTTGAATGTAGTCGTAGATTTGGTGATGCGCTTTGTAATTGGGCTTGCAGCACTTACTTATTTTTATAATCTTGCACCTTTTCACTGGCAACAAAATGCCACTTATTGGGTTGCACTTGTGTTTATTCAAGATTTTGCCTACTATGCCCTACACGCAGGAGAGCATTATTGCAGGTTTTTCTGGGCAATACATAATATACATCATTCTTCTGAAAAGTTTAATTTTACAGTAGCTATCCGTTCTTCTGTGTTTCAGCCACTTTATAAGTTCTTTTATTACATTCCGTTGGCACTTTTGGGTTTCAAACCGTTGGATATATTGCTTGTATATGCTTTGAGCCAAACTTATGGTTTTTTTGTCCATACGACTAGTGTGGGGAAACTTGGTTTTTTGGAGTGGTTTATGGTTACGCCTTCTCACCACAAAGTACACCACGCCACAAATGAAGAGTATTTGGATAAAAATATGAGTATGGTTTTTATTATTTGGGATAGGATTTTTGGGACTTTCAAAGAGGAAAAAGAAGGCGTTGAAATTAGTTTTGGATTGTCCAAAAATCTTACTTCTTTTCACCCCAAAGAGGTTATTTTCCACGAGTGGGCGGCTATGTGGCAAGATGTCAAACACGCCCCTACTTTTTCTGACAAATTAAAGTATGTTTTTGCTCGTCCTGGTTGGAAGCATCAGCCAAAATAAATAGAAAAAGAATGTTTATCTTAAAAATATTTCCTTAAAATATTTTCTTTTTGGTTTGATTTTTGTAGATTTTTTTTTAGTTTTGCCTTCATTGCACCCAAGGTAGGAAACTTACCACAATAATCATTTCATTTCTACACATTCTAACAATTACAACTATGGGAAAATCACAAGATGCCAAAAAAGAGGTCAAAAAAGAGCCTACAAAGACTACAAAAGAGAAAAAAGCTGCTAAATTAGAGAAAAAAGCAAGCAAAAAATACGAATAAATAAGATATTCAACTGTTTATCAGACAAAAAGCAAACTAATTTTAGTTTGCTTTTTGGTTTTTCAGTGGATTGTAATTAGTTTGTATTCATTCATAACTCATAATTCACAACTCATAACTCACTTAATACTTTCAAAAAAATTACGCATCATTTGTTTTCCTTGCGGAGTCATAATGCTTTCTGGGTGAAATTGTACACCAAAAACATTAAAAATCCTATGTCTAAGTGCCATAATTTGCTCATTTTTGTCAATAGCAGTAACTTTTAGACATTCTGGGAGGTTTTCAGGGCTGACAACCCAACTATGATAACGCCCAACTATGATTTTTTGATTATTTTGTTGATTTTCTTTCAGAATATTTTTAAATATAATATCTTGATTATCAATGATTTGCATTTCACTTTCTACTCCGTGATACACTTTTTCTAGATTTTGTAAAGTTGCGCCAAACGCCTCTCCAATAGCCTGATGCCCCAAACATACGCCCAAAATATTTTTTGTAGCAGCATATTTTTTGATAAGCTCTAGCATAATTCCTGCCTGTGAAGGTACGCCTGCGCCAGGACTAAGTACAATAGTTGTATATTTTTCTACGTCTTCCAAACTTATCTCATCATTACGAAAAACATCAACAGAAACACACCCAAAAACATTATTAACTTCCTCAAAACCAACAATTTCTTTTACATAATCAACTAGATTATAAGTAAAAGAATCATAATTATCTAAAATAAGTATTTGGGAAATATTTTTTTGTATCATTTTTTTAAATTGTTTTGAAATACAAATGTAGCGTTTTTCAGTAGAAAACCACCAAAAAACACTACATTTGGCATCATTTTGAAAATTCACAATTCACAATTCAAAAAAATAATGGAATATGATGTTTTGATTGTCAGTTTGGCAGCTTTTTTTGCAGGTTTTATTGATGCCATTGTAGGTGGTGGCGGACTTATTCAAGTGCCTATAATGTTCCTTATTTTTCCTCAAATGCCTGTTTCTGTGGTGATTGGTACTAATAGAAGTGCCTCTTTTGTAGGAACTTTGATGGCGGGTTATCAATATGCAAAAAGCACCCCTATTATGTGGAAAGTTGTATTTTTTGCAGGAATAACTGCGGCTATTTGCGCCTATTTGGGTGCGTTGCTTGCGAGTTTTATCTCTGCTGCACTTCTAAAACCTATTATTTTGGTACTGATTGTTTTTTTAGGAATTTATAGTTTTTTTAATAAAAACCTAGGACAACACAACAATACGCCTGTTTTGGATAATAATTTACTTCTGAAAAGTTTGTTTTTAGGTGCTTTAATGGGTTTTTATAATGGTTTGATAGGACCTGGAACGGGTACTTTGCTTGTTTTTGGCTTTATTGCGTGGCTCAAATTCAACTTTTTGGGTGGTTCTGGTATCTCAAAATTTGTTAATGTAGTAGCTGATTGTGCTTCACTAATCTTTTTTCTGATAAATGGCTTTGTTTTATTTCATTTGGCACTTCCTATGCTTTTATGCAACCTTTTAGGTGCATATTTGGGCAGTCGTTTGGCTATTTTGAAAGGAAACTCATTTATCAGAATAATGTTTTTGGTGGTCGTAATGTGTCTTTCTGTAAGATTAGGCTATGATTTGTTTTTTAAATCTTAATTTTACAAATAAAAAAACCTAAATCTCATTTACGTTATGCTAAAAATTTATAGTTAGAACTAAGGTTTGAGTAATTAAAATTTAGCTATTAACACTAACAACACAACATTTAATACTAATAACACAATATTCAACACTAACAACATAATATTTAACACTAACAACACAATATCCAACACTAACAACGCAATATCCAACACTAACAACGCAACATTCAACACTAACAACGCAACATTTAACACTAACAACACAATATCCAACACTAACAACACAACATTCAACACTAAATAAATAAAAATAACAACTAAAAATAGTATTTCTAGTTGTTATTTTGTTATCCTAATCTTTCATCAATAAAAACAATCAGTTTTTATTGATGTTTTGGTATTCAGAACTAAATAAAATTGTACTTTGTATTATTCTGCAATCTTACAATCTTAAAAATCTTAGTTTGTTTTGGATAGTCGTTTAGTAATTCTTTCGTTTTCAGTTTTCACTTCTAACAAATAGATACCATTTGCCAACTTATCAAGAGAGATAACCATCAAATTACTATTATTTTCAGAAGTAAATACAACTTTACCTTGCGTATCATAGACACGAACAGAAGATTTAGCCATATTTATTGTCCCAAAATCAACATTAAAATCACCACTAGAAGGATTAGGAGAGATTTTAACTATATTCTCTAAAGAATCATCAACGGCAGTTGTAGGGTCGGGGAAAACAACTAACGTATAAGAAGTTAAGATACTCCCACAACCAGTTATTTGGTTTACCACCTCAATCACCACAGTAATGGAAGTAGAGAAACTAGGCGTACCAGAGATAGTACCTGTATCTTCATTCAACGTAAGCCCAGTTTGCCAGTTGATAGCGTTTCTTTTGAAATATTTATAAGTAACTCCAGCTACAGGAACAGCAGGCGCAAAGGTTACACCAACATAAGGCACGCCCACAAAACCGTTCGGTAAGAAATTAGTGTCAGGCAAAAGCGCAAAAAGCACACAAGTAACGCCAAAAGTATAAGTTTGTGTTTTTATACAAGCACCACCGCTCTGGTCGGCACTAATGGTATAAACGGTTGATGTTGTAATAGTCATTGGCGTGCCAGAAATAATACCAGTAGCCGTATTGATACTTAAACCAGCAGGCAAAGTAGGATTTACAGAATAAGTAAGTATTGCAGTATTGCCAGTTACACCTGCATTAAGCGTATAAGGAGTACCAACAACCGCATTATTAGTAGTTATAACAGTAAAAACAAGCGGAGGACAAACGACAGTATAATTATATGTTTGTGTTCCTGTGCAAGCACCAATACTAGAAGTAGCCGTAATGGTAAAACTACCAGAAACAGTAGCAGTTATAGGCGTGCCACTTATTACACCATTTGCAAGTGTAATACCCGCAGGCAAATTACCACTTGTAACAGTATAAGTAGCAGAAGTAACACCACTTACACCTAAAGTAATAGCACTAATAGCAGTACCTACTGTATAATTTTGTGTTGTAAGTGCAGGCGTAACAGTAATAATAGGGCAAATTACACTAAATGCATAAGCATTTGTAACAATGCAAGCACCTTGTGTAGCTGTTATGGTATAAATTGTGTTAATTGTTGCAACAGTTGGTGTACCCGAAATAACGCCAGTAATAGTATTGATACCTAAACCCGCAGATAAAGCAGGTAAAATACTATAAACAACAGGTTGCGTATTGCCTGTAACGCCTGCATTTAAGTTATAAATACTACCAACAGTTGCATCAAGCGCAGTCGTATTAGTAAACACAATAGTAGGACAAATAACAGCAAACGTATAACCTTGCGTAGCTGTGCAAGCACCTCGTGAAGCAGTAATTGTATAAGTCGTAGAAGTTACAGAGATGATAGGCGTACCAGAAATAGCACCAGTAGCAGTATTAAGTGTTAAACCAGCAGGCAAAGCTGGAGAGACAGCATAAGCGGTTGCATTGCTAGCACTTGCATTTAAGTTGTAAGCAATACCAACAGTTGCACCAAGCGCAGTTGTATTTATAAATGTAATGATAGGACAAGTAACAACAATAGTATAACTTCTTGTTTGTATGCAACCCGCCCCATTTGTAACACTTACTGTAAAACCAAATGTCCCAGCAGCAGTAGGCGCACCAGAGATAATACCACTAGTACCACTAATACTAACGCCAGAAGGCAAAACACCAGCACTTATAGACCATATAGGCGTGCCAATAAGCCCAGTTTGTGTAACAGTTTGAGAATAGGTACTACCAACAGTACCGTTAGGTAAATTAGATGTAGATGGGTTAATAACAATGGCAGCGCAAGCAACAACAATACTATAACTTCTTGTTTGCGTGCAACCAGCACCGTTTGTTACACTTACTGTAAAATTAAAAGTACCACCTACAGTAGGTGTGCCACTTATAACGCCAGTACCACTAGCAATAGTAAGCCCAGAAGGCAAAGCACCAGTACTTATAGACCATATAGGCGTGCCTACAAGCCCAGTTTGTGTAAGTGTTTGGCTATAAAAACTACTTACTGCGCCTACAGGCAAATTTGTTGGGTTAATAGTGATAGTTGGGCAATTGGTAATTACACGAATACGGTAACCCAAGTATTCCCCAATATATATTTTATTATTTACATAATAAATACTGGAAGGGTGACTAAGGGTAGCATTAGTAGCAAACCCCCCATCTCCTGTGGAACTTGCTGTGCCATTACCACAAATAGTAGTAATAATGCCTGTAGTAGCAGTTATTTTGCGTATTCTATGACCACGTTGTTCTGCAATATAAATATCACCAGTAATTTTGTTAATATCCAAACCTGTAGGAAAATTAACATTAGCATTAACAGCAAGCCCATTATCTCCTGCTGAACTTGGTGAGCCATTACCACAAATAGTAGTGATAATACCTGTAGTAGCAGTTATTTTACGAACTCTATTACCTGCTTGTTCTACAAAATAAATATTATCACTTGCATCTAAAGCTATTGCAACAGGATTATTGATGGTAGCATTGATAGCAAGTCCATTATCTCCTGTAGAAGTTTGTGTCCCATTACCACAGATAGTAGTGATAATACCTGTAGCAACGGTTATTTTGCGTATTCTACTACCATTACTAGTACCGCCAGTAGTACCAAGACCAAAAGAGCTAATATAGATATTGCCAGCTGCATCAAAACATATTGATACTGGGCGAGAAATAGTAGCATTAATAGCAAGCCCGCCATCTCCTGTAGAAGTATCTACACCATTACCACAAATAGTAGTAATAATGCCTGTAATAGCGTCTATTTTACGTATTCTATTACCATTCAAATCTTCCGTAATGTAAATATCACCACTCGCATTTATAGCAATACCATAAGGACCACGGATAGTGGCAGTAGTAGCAAGACCTCCATCTCCTGTAGAAGTTGCTGTGCCGTTGCCACAAATAGTAGTAATAATACCAGTAATAGCATTTATTTTACGCACTCTATTACTGGGACTCTGCGAAAAATAGACATTACCACTTGCATCTGTTGCAATAGAAGTAGGTACGTCTATAGATGCAGCCGTAGCAAGCCCACCATCTCCCGCTCCTGCAGAGCTAGATACACCATTACCAGCAATAGTACTAATAGTTTGTGCATTTGCACTAGCACCACAAAATATCATCACACACCATAAAATACCCAGTAATCTTGTTTTCATTATTTTGTTTTGTCTAAATGTAAAAATATTTAGGCAAAGATACAAAAAGTAATCTACCAAAAAAGTACCATTGAGAATTCGCAGGAGTCTATTGAGAATTCGTAGCGTTTCATTGAGAATTCGCTACTATTTATTACAAACATAATAGCTCCAAATCTTTAAAATTTGGAGCTATTATGTTTGTAATAATCTGTTATGGAAACTTAATTCCTGGAATTCTATTTTTTATTTGGTCTTTGAGTTGCCCTTTTGCCTTGTCTTCTGCAATTTTCCTTAGACTATCCGCAGCACGTTTTAGTTTTTCATTGGCAAGTCTGTCAATTTCTGCTTTAACTTTGTTTTGTGCCTCGTTTTTTAGCTTGTCAAGTTCAGCTTTTGCTTTTGCTTCTGCTTCTGCTTTCAATTTGTCAAGTTCAGCTTTTGCCTTTGCTTCTGCCTCACCTTTTGCTTTATCAAATTCTTGTGTCAATTGTTTTTTGACTTCATCAGATTTAGCTTTTACAAGTCCTTGCGCCTGATTTTTCATATCACCTTTACCAATCTTAAAAGTAGGATTTTTATAATTTCCGCCTACATTGATGTTCAAAGGGATTTTATCAGAACCAGAACTAGCTTGCCCAGTAAGTTGCGAAAGTGCCTGATTAGCTGCAACACCCGCCGCACCCGCAGGAACGTCCATTTTGAGAAGATAAGCAAGTGTGCCATCAAGTCCTCCACTACCAGAAATATTCATCATATATTGCCCTGCTTTGACATCAAAAGGTTCATAAGAAACTCTACCATCTTTTATATCCGCTTTCATAATTAAGTCGCTGATTTTCATTGATTTAAGGTCAGCAAGTTTGGTAACATCAGCAAGTTTATTAAGAATGGTAACATCTGAGAGCGTACTTTCTACAATGCTAATCAGTCCATCACCACTCAAAGAACTAAACAAAGGCATCATATCTTGCCCTAAACCACCTTTTAGCTTAAATTTAGTAGTGAATTTTCCTATCATTTGCTCTGCCAAAGGCGCAAATTTCGCTACTGTAACGAAGTTTTTAGCCGCCTCTTTGATGACCATATCTTTCACACCAAAATCAAAATCAAACGAAGGCTTTTTAATATCTTTTGCGTCATAAAGTCCGCTCATACTCACCTCGCCACCCAAAGTATTGAAAGCTGCTTTGTCTATTCGTACTGTGCCATCTTTTATAATCACATCTCCACGCATATTATCCATAGAAATTTTATCATATTTTACGGTTTTTATAGAAGAATGTAGTAAAAAATCAACATTCAAAGGAATAGGCACAACGGTAAGTGGCGCACTTTCTGGTACAGCTTTTCCATCTGTTGGAGCTTCTTTCATCCATTCATTAACGTCAAAATTATCAGATTTAAAATTCATTTTTCCTTTAATAGTTTCGTTTTTGAAGATATAAGCCATATAATTCTCCATTGTGCCTTCCATGTGCATATCACTTTTGCCTGCAAAACCGTCAAATTGGCTCAAAATCATCTCTTTTGGCGTAAAACTCATTTTTGCATTGGTGATTTTCACAGCTGGCATATCTTTGGTTTCATAAACGAAATTTTGAAGCCCAAGCGTGCCACTTGTAGGAATTTTATCATATAATTTGGCATCAATATAAGATTTTTTGCCTTCTGTTTGCAAATCAGCACTTACACGCCCAGAAAGTTTCATATTTTCTAGCGGATAAATTTTAGTGATTTTTGTTAAATCAATAGCTCCTTTTGCTTGTACCTTGAAGTTAATATCATCAAAATCACTAATAAAAGCGTGTGCCTCAAATGGCTCATTTTCCAGCACCATTTTAAAATCTTCCAAATTAAATTGAGAATTTTTTGGTGTACCATCACTACTTGCAGATGCTTTAACTTGCAGATTTTCAAGTGGTTGAGGGAATGAAGAAGATTTTACATAACCGTTGGCAAGTGTCATTCCTGCGCTTAGAGAAGGCATTGCTTTTGTGGCAGCATTATAAATTCCTTTTGCTTTTGCATCAATGTTAAACAAACCACGCAAATCTAAACCTGCCACAGGAAACATCTTCATTACGTCTGCAAGGTTCATTTTAGCTTTTACGTCTGCATCAATATCCATATTTGTAAGTCCTTTCAAAAGAAGTCTGGCATCAACAGGATTTGCGCCCAAATCCATATGAAACTTTTGCAAATCCACCATAGTTTCATCAATAACCCCATTATCATTCTTTATTTTGAGGTCTAAGGCAATATTTGTAACGGCAGTTGGCAAATCTGGGTACTGAAAATTAGCATCAGCCACTTTCAAATTAAGGTGAAAACCTGGCATTTGTTTGCCATTATAAACGCCTTTCACATCACCATCAAATTGGACTGTTCCCGCAGTTTTGACTTTCTCAAAACTCTTACTATATGCACCAGGAACGAGAGAAAGCAATGTTTTGAACTCATTTTTAAGCGTTTTGTACTTGATATCCATTGTAATATTAGTATCAGGCATAGCTATAAAACCGTCCATATTTAGCTCAAAATCATTGACTTTAAATTTATTTTCTTTGAAAGTATATTTTGAGTTTTTCATATCCATTCCAAGCGTAACATTAGCATCTAATTTTTTTTCATTCATATAATTAGTGCCATCATAATCAGCTGAAAACTTGTTTACGGTAGTTTCCGTAATCAAATCAAATAAATCAGCGTCCAAATTACCTTTTCCTTTGTGATTTAGTCCTTCAATTTTGACAAAAGTAGGAAGCGTTTTGTCATCATAAACGACAAGTGCATCTGTAACTTTCCATTCTTTTATAGCAATTTTTAGCTTAGAAGGCTCTTTTTCAGGTTTTTTGGTAGTGTCTGTGGGTTGCGGTTTTACTATATCCCAGTTAGCTTTTGCCTCTTTATTGACACGAGCAAACATACGCAAATTATCCAAATAAACGCCATTTACACGAATTTCGTCACCCGTAATGACGCTCATAATATCCAAACTTGCTCTAAAAGATTTGGCAGACATCAGCGTATCACCCAAAAATGGCTCTTTTCCCACAATGCTAAAATTAGCCTGCGACACAGACAAATTAGGGAAATCACGGAACAAACTCACGCTAAAATCATCAGCCTTGAAATTTACTTGTGCGTTTAGGTTTTCAGCTATTTTCTTATCAATAGCAGCTTTAATGTCATCTTTGAAGATAATTGGAAGCGCAAAAGCAGCCACCACGAGCAAGACAATCATTCCTAAAAAAAAATACAGTATTTTTTTCATAGTTTTTTGGGTAAATTATTTGTTTAGAATTTAGTTAATCAACTATCGTACAAAATTACGAAAATATTTGGGTTTTGTTTAAGGAAAATAAAATTTAAGATTTTCAAAGCTTAATCAATCCAAAACCCATTTTCATCAACTAAAAAATATGTTTCATAAAAAATCATTTTCTTACAGTATTTTTTGATTACTTTTGCTAATCAAAAAATTTATTTTTAATTATTTCTAGTCATTTCTTAAAACCTATTTTTATGAAGAAAAGTATTTTATTTTCATTGTTTTTGATGTTTGTTTGTGTACAAGTGCAAGCGCAAACTGCCCAAGAAAAGGCAAAAACAGCAGCATATCAAAATTTGCTTAAAATGTACACAGGAAACCGCATAGTGACACTTCAATGGCTCAATGAAAGTGCCACGAAAAAAGCAAAATCTGGGAAAGTGATTACAAAAGCAGAGCAAGGCTCACCTGTACTTAGTATGAAAGGTGAACAACGCAAAGATGAAGCTAATTTTTTACTAATTGATGGTACAATGCAACCCATTTCTGCCATAGAATTTCTATTTTCTGGTACAATAACTACCAAAGTGAGCTATCTTAATGAAGGCAAAGAATGTGTAAAAGAAGGCAATTTTACTTTCAAAAAATACCCAGGACGAGCATTTTACCGACTACAAGAAAAAGATAATTGTAGCGGAGAGGTCAATTATGTAGATATTTTTTAATTATCTTTTTGATAATTTAGAGCTTTAAAACTAATATTACAATTATAATTCACGAGAAATAGGCTACTTCCTACGTGAATTGTAATTGTTTTTTTGTACCTTTGTTTAGTATAAAAAACAAATTCACCACTCACAACTATTTATGCGGTTTTCTTACTTGATATTTATATTTTCTCTTTTATTTTTCTCTTTTATTTTTTCTGATAAAATGCAGGCACAAGATACGCAAAGCATCATTTTTGGCAAAATAATAGATGAAAACAAACAACCACTAGAACAAGTTATTATAAGCATCAATGAGAAAAATAAAACTATTTCTGATAGTCAAGGAAATTTCAAAACGACCATTCCTTCCAATGAAAAAGTAACCATAGCATTTAGTTTAGTAGGAATGAAAACACAAAAAATAACCTTAAATCTTTCTCCAAATGCACAAAAAGAATTTTTTATTATCCTGCTTACAGACGAGATAGAAACAGCAGAAATTACTGGAAAAGATACACTTTCTCGTGAACAAGTGAGTACCACACGTCTTTCTGCCACCAAACTATCCCAAATGCCTACTACTTTTGGAGATTTTAACAAAATTTTGGCGACACTTTCTGGTGTGGTAAGCAACAATGAACTTTCTTCTACTTATTCTGTGCGTGGTGGCAATTTTGACGAAAACCTCGTTTATGTCAATGATATTATGGTTTACCGCCCTTTTTTGGTGCGTGCAGGGCAACAAGAAGGTTTAAGTTTTATAAATCCCAATATGGTTGGAGATATTTCGTTTTCTTCTGGTGGTTGGCAATCCAAATATGGAGATAAACTCTCGTCTGTGCTTGATATTCAATACAAAAAACCTCAAAAACCCTCTTCTAAACATATTCTAGGTAATTCTACGGGTTCTGTTACTTTTGGAATACTTAATCAACAAGCTCATTTAGAAGGAATTAGCAAAAATTCAAAATTTACGTATTTGGTAGGAGCAAGGCGCAAAAGTTCCAAATATTTGCTTAATACTTTGCCCGTAAATGGACAATATTTGCCTCAATTCTTTGATTTACAAGGCTTTTTTTCTTACCAATTTTCTAAAAAAACATCACTTTCTCTACTTACATCTTATGCTAGAAACCGCTATTTAGTTCGTCCAGAAACACAAGAGACCTCTTTTGGTACTGTTTCTAGGGTTTTGCGTTTGTTGGTAGAATTTGAAGGACAAGAGCAACTTAATTATGATATTTCACAAAATGCCCTAAAACTTACACATCAATTTACACCAAATCTTACCACCAACTGGATTTTATCTATAATGAATACGTCAGAACGTGAGTATTCTGACGTGGAGGCAAGTTATAGGCTTTGCGAGGTCAATACGGCATTTGGTACACAAGGTTTTAATGAGTGCGTCAAAACGGTAGGAAGTGGTAAAAATTATCAATATCTACGTAATAAACTCACTGCTAGTGTTTTAGCCATAGAAAACCGTTCTGTTTGGAATGTTTCAAAAAATCATAAAGTTGAGTTTGGAGTACGTTATACGTATGAAAATATACAAGATTTGCTAAATGAATACCGCTTTACAGACTCCGCAGGCTATGTGGGCGGCTTAGAACGCTCAAAAGGGGATTATAACATTTATTCTTCACGTTTGGCGGTTTATGCACAAGATAGAATTTATTTAGACAGTAAACAAACGCTTACATTGGGTGTTAGGGGCGGTTATTGGTCATTAAATAACGAATTTTTGATAAGTCCATCAGCGCAATATAGTCTGCAAATCAACCAAAATCTTATCTTAAAAGCAGCAGTAGGTGTTTATCAGCAACCTCCGTTTTATAGAGAAATGCGCAATTTTGAGGGAAATCTTAACCTAAATCTGCGTTCCCAGCGTTCTACGCAATATATTGTGGGCTTGGATTATCTTTTTAAGCAATGGGGGCGCACTTTTAGGGTTGTTTCTGAAGCCTATTACAAAAATATGGCAAATATTGTGCCTTATGATGTAGATAATGTACGTTTGCGTTATTATGCCAAAAATAATGCCATTGCGTATGCCACAGGCATAGATGCACGTGTGAGTGGAGAGTTTATCAAAGGTGCAGAGTCTTGGTTTTCAGTAAGTTATCTAAGAACTTTTGAAGATGTCAATGATGATAATAAAGGTTATTTACGCCGCCCCACAGACCAAAGAATGACGTTTGGGGTTTATTTTGAAGACCATATTCCTAATAATCCTACTTTGAGAATGAATTTAAACCTTGTTTGGGGAACTGGTTTACCGTTTAGCGTACCTAATCAGCCTAATTTTAGGTCTGCTTTTTCTGGTTCTGCGTATAGACGTGTGGACATTGGTTTTTCAAAATCTTTGTCAGATTTGAGAATGTTTGGGCATCTTGCTTTTAAATCTATTTGGATAGGTTTAGACGTTTTAAACTTGTTAGGAATAGAAAACGTAATTTCTTATACTTGGGTAAAAGACGTGTCAGGGCAGACTTACGCCATTCCAAACGCACTTTCTGCAAGATTTTTAAATTTGCGTTTGATAGGGAAATTTTAACATTTTTTATGTTTTCTACAATTTCCCGTCACGAATATCTTGAATTTGTTGTATTGTCAAATCTGTATCTTCTGCAATAATTTGTATGTCTGTACCACGCAAAAGCATTTTTTTAGCAATTTCAATACTTCTAAGATTGTTATAAATACTTAAAACTTGTTTATTTGACTCTTTATTTTTTGATGCAATAATTTCATCAGAAGTAAGATTATCAAAAGTAATAAGTTCTATTGCTGTTCTAATACCTTCATTATCA
>JAYVHJ010000228.1:0-5445 GCA_043771315.1 Raineyaceae bacterium | reverse complement strand
GCTTATTTTTCTGCTGATTTTGGTGTGTTGGTTTTGGATATTTTGCGCAAAGAAATCAAGGAAACTTATATAAGAATAGGCGCAAATGGAACTGATTTGCAGGTTTTTCAAGCGTGTTTTTTCCAAGAAGGTAGTGTAAGAAAACTATTTTTGGCAACTTCACAGGGCGTTCTTTCTGGTGATATTACTAAAAATTTGCAAGATTTTAATAATTGGTACATTTTTGGCTTATTTGATGGCATTCCCAACAATACGCCTGTTACGCATATTGCAAGCGTTGGAAATACCATTTATGCAAGTGTAAGCAATGTGGGGCTTCACAAATTTAGTGGTGGTCAGTGGGGAAGTGTGCCTATCGTACCAGAAACCAACTTTTTTAATATTGAGAATATTCAAAATAAAGTATATATATCTGTAGCTAATAAAATTTATGTTTTTGATGAAAATAATTTGCTAAGTACCATTTCTGATGTACTTATCACTAATCCAAAAAATATTTTATTTGATGAAAATAATAAAATTTGGTTAGCTGATAACAAAAAAGGGCTTTTGAGCAATATAGAAGGCACTTTTAAGGCATATATTCCTGCTGGACTTTCTACCAATAATACTTTTAATCTAAATTACATTAACTCTAACAATAAAATTTTTGCATTGGCAGGTGGGCAAAAAAATGGTGTTTCTTTGATGCGTGAAGGTAATTTGAGTATTTTTGATAATGGAATTTGGAAAAATTTTCAACCAAATATAAATAATATTCCTGTGAGTAATATTTCTTCTGTTTGTTATAATTCTTTTGAAAATAAATATTATTTTGCAACTTTTGGCAGCGGCGTGATTGTCCAAAACGCTGGAGAAAATCCTTCTAACCTAGATTTTTCACGTTTAAATGAAAGTGGACAAACTTTTGGTACAACAGCAAACATTACGGATATTTCCATTGATAACAAAGGGAATATGTTTTTTTTAGAATATAATGCTACAAATTCTCTACATATACGTACACGCATTGCAGGGAGTAACGCTGTTACGTGGACAAGTGAAAATGCGCCCACAACCCCAGAAAGCCTACTTACTACCACAACTAACTTTCAGATTGTTAGACAAGATAATAACGGTTTGTGGGTTTATGATAATACTAAAAGAAATTTACCTCGTTTGATACTTCCAACAGCACAAGAAGCACGTTTTTCTAATAATATTTTGTCTATGGCAGAAGATAAAGAGGGCGTTTTGTGGCTTGGAACAGATAAGGGCGTGTTTAGTATTTTTGATTTGAGTAGTAGAATCTTTACCAATCCAACACCTGTGAGTTTTCCTATTTTGGCTGGGAAAAGGTTGCTTTTAGCGGAACATATTACTGCCATTGCCGTTGATGGAGGTAATAGAAAGTGGCTAGGAACAGACAATGGCGTGTTTTTGGTAAGTGCAGACGGCTCAAAAATCATTAAGAATTTTACTTTTGTTAATTCTCCTTTGCTTTCAAACAAAATTTTATCAATAAGTATCAATCAAAGTAATGGTGAAGTGTTTATTGCAACAGACAAAGGCATTATTTCCTACCGCAATGATGCCTCTAATATAGACGAAAATGCGCTTGAAAATGGTACTGATAAGGTTTGTGTTTTCCCAAATCCTGTTACGCCTGATTTTTCTAGCACAATAGGAATAGAGTGTTTACCTCAAAATGCAACTGTAAAAATTACGGATATTGCAGGGCGTTTGATATATGAAACTCGTGCAAATGGGGCGAGTGCAGCGTGGAATGGACGAGATTATAGTGGTAGGCGTGCTGCTACTGGAGTTTATATCATTTTTGCAACTACACAAGACGGTGTAGAAAGTCGTGTAGGCAAAATTGCTATTATAGAGTAAGGAAAAAAGAGGTACGAAGTAAGAGATACGAAGTACGATAAAAAATGTAATTGATAATTTGTAATTGAATACCTTAATAATCAAGTTTTTACATTCGTACTTCGTACCTCATATTTCGTACTTCTTGCTTATCTTCCTATGCTATGATAAATAAAGCCTGTTTCTATCATTTGCTCTGGCTCATAAAGGTTTCTACCATCAAAAATAACCTTATTTTTGAGTAATGTACTTGCTACTTCAAAATCTGGTGTTCTGAAAACTGGCCACTCTGTCATAATCATCAAGGCATCAGAGTTCAAAAGTGCGCCATACGGACTATCAGCGTATTCTATTTGTTCTCCAAAAATTTGCTTAACATTTTCCATTGCTTCTGGGTCATAGACACGTACTTTTGCGCCCATTTCTAGCAGTGCTTGGATATTTTCTAAAGCAGGAGCTTCACGTATATCATCTGTATAAGGCTTAAAGGCAAGTCCCCACATAGCAATTTGTTTCCCTTTCAAATCTCCCTTAAAATATGCCTTCAAAGGCTCTATAAGCCTAGTTTTTTGCTGATGATTTACTTTCATTACAGCATCTAAAATCTCAAAATCATATTTATGGTCTTTGGAAGTTTTGGCAAGTGCTTGTACATCTTTTGGAAAACAACTACCACCATAACCAATTCCTGCAAACAAAAAACGCTTTCCTATACGTGTATCTGTACCAATTCCTCTACGAATGTCGTCCACATTTGCGCCAACTTTCTCACAAAGGTTAGCAATTTCGTTCATAAAAGTTATTTTTGTGGCAAGGAATGCATTTGCAGCGTATTTTGTCATTTCCGCAGACCTTTCAGTCATAAAAATAAGTGGATTCCCTTGTCTAATAAATGGGTTATAGAGTTGTTCCATCACTTTTTTAGCCTTTTCAGAGCTAGTACCTATTACTACTCTATCAGGTTTCATAAAATCTTCTACGGCAACGCCCTCTCTCAAAAATTCTGGGTTAGAAACCACATCAAAATCCACCTTAGCGTGTTTTTTGATGTTATTATGCACAAGTTCTGCTGTTCCGACAGGAACTGTACTTTTATCAACAATAACAGTATAATTTTCTAACAAATGCCCCAAATCATCTGCAACTTTCAAAATGTATTGCAAATCAGCAGAGCCATCTTCACCAGGAGGCGTTGGAAGTGCCAAAAAGATAATTTTTGCATCTTTGATGCCTTCTGCTAAATTGGTGGTGAATTTTAGGCGTTCTTGCTTGATATTTCGCTCAAAAAGCACATCTAAGCCTGGCTCATAAATAGGAATAATACCACTTTGAAGCTTTTTTACTTTTTCTTCATTTATATCTACACAAATAACTGTGTTGCCTGTTTCAGCAAAACATGTGCCTGTTACAAGTCCTACATAACCTGTTCCTACTACTGCTATCTTCATTTTTAGCTATTTTTATCTAAATTAAAATCTATCATTTGAAATAATAGTGCAAAATTAGTATTTATTTTCAAATAATATACAAATTTATTAAATTTGCTAACATCAGCCTAGAGTTACAGTTTTGTATTAAAATCTTTTTTTTATTTTTTCTGAAATTTGTTTTGCTAGAAGTAAAGGAAATTTAATATTTTTTCGTCTAAAAATTTAGATAATTCTACCATAATTTTGGTATGATTATTGGTTAATGGTATAAAAATAAATCCTCGTAACTATGAAAAAAATTAAAATGCTTTCGCTAGCTTTTGGCGCACTATTGTTGTTTCCACAATGTACCAAAAAAGTGGATAATACCACGACTATTGCCCTACCTACCTATGAGGCTATTAAAGCCACTTTTGGTACGAAAATAGACCCTTATAACTTGACTAATTATGCTAATCAGGCTATTCCAAGCTATATCACCAAAAATAATACTGGTGGAAATGCCATCACCAATGCAAAAGCAACTTTGGGCAGGGTGCTTTTTTATGACAAAAACTTAAGTATTGATAACTCCATTTCTTGTGGGAGTTGCCACAAACAAGCGTCAGGATTTGGAGATACAGACCTCGCAAGCAAAGGCGTAAGTGGAGGTTTGACTGGCAGACATTCTATGAGGCTTGTCAATGCGAGATTTGGTGTAGAAACTAAATTTTTCTGGGACGAAAGAGCTGCTACATTAGAAGAGCAAACTACAAAACCTATACAAGACCACGCTGAAATGGGTTTTAGTGGGCAAACTGGGCGAGGTGATATAAATACTCTCATCACCAAACTACAAAATGTTGCTTACTACAAAGAATTGTTTCAGTTTGTTTATGGTAATGAAACTATTACAGAACCAAAGATGCAAGAATGTTTGGCGCAATTTATTAGAAGTATTCAGTCTTTTGATGCTAAATATGATGTAGGAAGGGCGCAAGTAGCAAATGATAATCAAAATTTCCCCAATTTTACTGCACAAGAAAACACAGGCAAAAATTTATTTTTAGCTCCTCCAACTTTTGATGCCACAGGAAACAGACTTAGTGGTGGGCTTGGTTGCAATGGTTGCCATAATGCGCCAGAATTTGATATTGCACCCAATACGGGCAATAATGGCATCATTGGTGTACTTAATTCTACAGGTATAGATATCAATAATACAAGGTCTCCAACACTTAGAGATTTGGTTGGGCTAAATGGAAATCCTAATACGCAAATGATGCACACAGGCAATATTACTACTTTGCAAACCTTGATTGGTCATTATGGAAATATTACCATAGCACCAGGCAACACAAGATTAGACCCAAAACTTAGACCCAACGGATTTGGTCAAAAACTTAATCTTACTGCACCAGAAGTAGATGCCGTAGTCGCCTTTTTGAAAACTTTGACAGGCACAAATGTTTATTCTGATGCAAAATGGAGTAGCCCATTTTAAGTTTTAGAGATAACTAACTAAAAAAAGCACAAGAATTAAATTTAATTCTTGTGCTTTTTTTAGTGTTAGTTTTTATGCTTTTATCTTCTTACAACAAGTTTTTTTGTAATAACCACTTTGCCATCAACGTGTAGTGTGTAAAAATAAATACTTTCTGGAAGGTCGTGTACAGAAATACGTAGGCGTGTCTGCTCGTGAGAAAGCTCATAAGAGCCAATTTTATTCCCAAAAACATCACTCAAAGTAATCCTTGCATTTCCTGCAAGTGCAGAGAGTTTATAGTCAAACGAAACATTTTCTACTGCTGGATTGGGGTAAGCCGTAGAGATAGAGATTTTTTCATTTTCAAAAAGTTTATCAGTAATAGGATTTTCATCATTTTGATAAATATTTTGTGTATAAACTACATTTTTAATAAGATTTTTAGCTATTACGGGAATGTTTTTAATTGCAAAGTTAGACTTAGTATTTTCATTTAAAAAATACGTAATTCCGTTTGCTTGTGCGCTCAGACACATAACAAACGTAGTGCTTAACACGAACTTTGCTAAAATTGATTTTGTATTTTGTTTGATAACTTCTTTGATAGTCAGCCTCATATCTTTATTATTTTAATTCCATTTTTTCTCAAAAGCAAACATACATATTTATTTTTGATTTTTCTATATTTTTTTGAAA
>JAYVHJ010000227.1:0-4253 GCA_043771315.1 Raineyaceae bacterium | reverse complement strand
ACTTCAAAAACTATTTTTTCAACCACATAATCAAGTAGAAAACGTAAAAACGCAAAATACAATAAAAACACAAAAAACAGCACGAAAAATATTCGTACTGTTTTTGTATTTTACTCGTATCTTGTACTTCAAATTTTGTACCTCAAAATACTATCTTGTTACGACTGTCGTATAAGTACGTCCATTGCGTTCAAAAGTGATAGTAATTGTTCTGTCGCAAGTGCCAGTACCATAATCAATAGAACGGCTTACATCAGTTGCTGCGAAAGTAACCACACCACTAGCAGGCTTGAAAAAACCTGACAAAAAGCAAATAGTCTTAATAATTACAGGTTTTGCAGGTGAAATAGTAACTGTAAAAGCTACTCCTTTGCGTGTAACACCACTTCCTGAAGTTCCGTTTGCGTTACCATTGCTGATAGTAAATTCGTCATCATAAGCATCTGCTGGTGTTGCAGAACCTGCGCTCCACTCACGCAAGCGGTTAGCTTCCCATTGGAAAGTTCCACCAGCTGCAAACGTAAGTTTACCACCAATTACTTCAATTTTGTGTTTTGGGTTACCATTTGCAGTTGAGATATTTGTTACTCTTCTCATACCTTCTACTTTGGTGAATGCTGTAACATCTGTTTTTGAACTAACAAAATAATTGCTTGGAGTCATTGTAATGACACTTCCAATGTTCATATATCTGTCAGTATAAGTTACATTGATAACGCCTTTGCGTACACGTCCGTCTCTACCAGTGCAACCTGCGCCAAAGTCTATTACAATACTACCAGCCGTAGAGCCTGCGGTTGCCGTGAGCGTAACCGTTGGGCAATTTTTTGCGGTAGTTGGTTGTCCTGATGCAGTAAAAACACCTTTTTCACTCATTGAAGATTGTGCAGAAGCATCTATGTCGTCAAATTCTGTTTCTGTGTCTGTTTGGTCTACTACACTTTCACCATCAGAAAGATAAGAAAAATCATCAACAGCTTTTTTACAAGAGCTGAAAGAAATACCCAAAATGAGCGTAAGAGCTGCTAAACGGAAAGATAACTTTTTCATAAAAATTAGGATTTAGATTTTTTATTAGAAATTTAATTTAGAAATTTATTTTTTACTTTTTTGTTGAATTTTGAAGATTGTAGAGAACTATTTAAAGAAGGTTTAAAAGAGTTTGAAAAATACTTTTAAATTTTATTTAATTCTAATACAACTTTTTAGAAATTATTTTTTTACTTTTTGTTGAATTTTGAAGATTAGAGAGAACTATTTAAAGAAGGTTTAAAAGAGTTTGAAAAATACTTTTAGATTTTATTTAATTCTAATACGACTTTTTAGAAATTTATTTTTTTACTTTTTTGTTGAATACTGAAGATTAGAGCAAAAGTTTTGCCAAAGGTTTAAAAGAGTTTGAAAAATATTTTTGAATTTTTTTAACATTGATACAACTTTTTTTAGACAATGAAACTCTATGTATTAGAACAAAAAACAACAATAAAATAGGCAAACAACAAGCTATTTCAACGACAAAATGTTATACTCTGAAAATTTGGTGGCGCAGGCGCAACAAGGCGACAAACAAGCATTTAATCAGCTTGCAAATGCTTGGTATCCAAGAATTTATAATTTTACTTATAAATATTTTGCTGATGAAGAACAAGCTATGGAAGTAACACAAAAAACGTTTATCTCTGTTTATCAGCATTTTGAGAGTTTGCAGGATACAGAGAAATTTAAGTCTTGGATTTATAGAATTGCACATAATATGTGTCACAATGAACACAAAAAAACCAAAAAAACTTCTTTTTTAGGACTTTTCAAAACCAATAAAGATAATGATGACGAAATGGAGTATTTGCCTATTTCTGATATGCAAAACCGCTCAAATCCTGATAATTATATTGAAAATGTAGAAAATACAGCACTTTTGGAAAAAGCATTGGCAAAAATAAATCCTGACCAAAAAGCAGTAGTGATTATGAAAGAATATGAAGGTTTGAAGTTTTCAGAAATTGCGGAGATTTTGCAAATCTCGGAAAGTACGGCAAAAGCACGTTTATATTATGGTCTTGATGCGTTACGCAAGGTTTTTGAAGGTTGGAACTTGTCAAAAGAACAAATGCTATATTCTTGATTAGAAATTGTGAATTAGGAATTATTAATGAAATGCAGTTAAAGAAAAACTAATAAAGAATGTATTTAGCTCCAGCAGAGCGGCATATTTATAGAAAACAATGTGTAAAAATAACCCTGAAAGAAAGGGTTGAACAATCATAACCCCACGTGAAACGTAGGGAACGTCAATAAATCAATAAAAAAATGAAACCAGATAAAAATATCTTAATTGATTATCTCTATGGCGAAATTTCTGATGAAAAACGCCTAGAAATTGAGTTGTATTTTTCTCAAAACCCTGCTGAAAAAATCCATTTGGAAGCTCTAAAAAATACGCAAAACGTCTTGCATAAACTCAAAGATAAAACGCCCAAACAGCCACTTATCTTGATGAATATGGATAATTTGACTGCAAAAAATGCCACAAAAAATAATCAGCAAAATAGCAAGCAAAACGCTAATACAGCGCAAAATCAAACACAAAGTCAGCCGTTTTTTAATGCTTTTACACGCAATTTTATGGGTGTGGCAGCTTGTTTAGCATTCTTGTTTTTGTCTGCGTATCTCACAGGGTTTAGCGTTAGGCAAACGGACAAAGGTTTTGAGGTAGCTTTTGGTAGAAATAATCAAAATGATAACCAACAATTAGACAAAAATCAGCAACAAAAACCACAACTGCAGCCAACTGACGAGAAAATAAATCAAATAGCTAGCAACAATAATCAAAATAATAAAGATACCCAATTTATGGAGAGCTTTATTAACCAAAAAATGAAAGAAAAAGATGCTTATTATGAACAAGAATTAAGCACTTTGAAAAATAAAGTAAGCAACCAAAATACCAGTGCTTTTTTAAGTTCAAATGCTGCAAATTCAAAAGGTACTTTTACCAACAAAGAAGTGCAAGAAATGCTTAAAAAAGTGCGTGAAGAAGATTTTGAGATGATGCGAGGGTTTGTAGCTGCAAATAATGTTCAGCAAAGTGAGTACATCAACACTGCATTTAAGTCGTTTGCAGAATATTGGGAAGGCAAACGTCAGCAAGATTTATCAGCCATAGGAAGTTCTTTTAGCACTTTCAAAGATGAAGCAAAAGAGAAATTTAAGGAAAATGATATGATTTTGACTAGGCTAACACAGAAATAAGTATGAGGTATGAAGTGTGAGATATGAAGTATTTTTTTTAATCAATGAAATTTAAAACAAAAATCAACAATAAAATTCTAAGAAAAATGAAAAAGATAATGTTAAAACTGCTTTTTGTGAGTGCTTTGGTACTTTTCAGATTGAGCCTACCTGCGCAAAATGTGCCTGCGCCCACACGTATGGAACGTGATATGAAAATATTTTCTACAATGCTAGATGAGTATATGGAAAAAAATATGGGAAAGAATAATATGTTTAACAACAATACCAAAATTGAGTATTTGGACGGTTTTGGGGTGCTTGTGAAAGTAGTTTGCGGTAATAATGGGGAACTTCGTGGCAAAATTTGGATTGATGATAAACTGGAGAAATTAGAAAATATCATTATTGAGCCAAATGTGCGTGAGCGCACTAATGATGTGCGTATGCGTGCTGGTGATGTACGTGTGCGTAGTGGTAATGTCAAAGTGAGGACAACCACCAAAAATGGTAGAATAACCATTGTTACCAATGATGGTGGAAAAATTACGACACAGGAATTTGATGAAAAAGATAGAAATAATAAAAAAAATCATAGTTATCATTCTGACCATAGTTCTGATTATAAGGCTGATTATCAAGAAAGTAAAGCAGACCAAAAACGAGCTAAGGCAGATTTGAAAAGAGCCAAAGATGACCTAAAAAGAAGTCAGAAAGATTTAGAACGTACCCAAAAAGATTTAGAAAGAAACAGAAAAGAAGACGACAAAGAAGATGCAAGAGAAGCAAAAAGAGCTACAAAGGAAATGGAAAGAGAGATGAAAGAGGCTGAAAAGGAAATGCAACAAGCTGAAAAGGAGATGCAACAAGCTGAGAAAGAAATGCAACAAGCTGAAAAAGAAGTACAGAAAGAAATGGCTATTTATCAAGCGACAGAAGATAGCATTAATAAAATTGAAGATGCCAAAACAGAAGCAGCTATTAGGGATTTTTTGGTACAATATTCAGACCTAATTACAGAGTTA
>JAYVHJ010000226.1:0-6835 GCA_043771315.1 Raineyaceae bacterium | reverse complement strand
CAAACTAAATTTATCTTTTGTATAACCTAACGCACCAGAAAAATTAAGTTCTTTTACGCCCGTATTTATCAAATAATAAGTGGGCGTTTTAAGGTTTCCAGCCTGTTTTGCGCTCATTTGCATACGCCAACCCAAGCCTTTCAACTTCTTAAATCTCTTAATTTTTTCATTAGGACTTCCTTCCAACATCAGCGCAAAATTACCACTTTGTCCATTTGTATTTCCCACTAAATTAGCCTCACCACCCAAATAAGGGCTTATTTTGAGTTTTGGAGGATTCACAAGCACTACGCCCCCAATAGCATCTGCGCCATAACGCACACTAGCAGCACCTTTTATAACAGAAAGGTCGTTTGCGACAAATGGGTCTATTTCTGGTGCGTGTTCTGCACCCCAATTTTGCCCTTCTTGGCGTATTCCATTGTTCAAAATCAAGATACGGTTGCTGTGCATTCCTTGAATCATTGGTTTTGAAATATTTCCGCCTGTGGTGAGCGTATTCACACCTGCAATGCTTTTTAGGGCATCTGCCAGTGAATTTCCTCGTAATTTTTCTAGTTGTTGATCAGAAATGGTTTGTGTTGTAAGCGTTGCAGTAGCATTATTTTGGTGAGCGTGAACGGTTGCCGTTTCTTTATTTTCTTCCAAATCTTCTAAAAACACGTTTCTAATAATATTTTTATCTTCTAAAAGATTGATATTTATTATTTTCTCTAAAAAGCCAATCATTGTGATTTTTAATGTATAATTGCCTTTGCAGATGTTTTTAAAGCTATATTTCCCATTATCATCAGAAATAATATTAAAAATATTTTTTGTACTATTTTCTGCCAAAATAATGTTTGCACCAATAATTTTCTCTTTGTTCTGAGAAGTGATTTCTCCAGAAATATTGTTTTTACACGCTTCCTGTGCAGATATATAGGTGCAAGGAAAAATTATTATTAAAAACAATATCCAAAATATCAAAAATGAAAAACGCATTTATTTTATTTAATTACAATAAGTATATACAACAATGTTGCAAATATAAAACAAAATATTCTATTTGCAACACTATTGCATAGATATTTTAGATATTTTTTATTTTAGATAAAAATTTAAGAAGGATTTAAGAAAAATGATGTATTTTTGTGTAAAAATTTATTATCAGAAAATTATTTATGAACAAAATATTAACACAAATTAGCCTTATTTCAATGTTTTTGCTGCTTTTTTCTACTGAAAAAACACTAGCACAAGATACACTTTGGAAAAGAAATGAAAAAGGAGAACGTATTTTTGAGGTTTATAGAGGTGAACTTTATAACGGTGAACAGTATGATTTGCCACCAAAACGCCGTTTTATTCCACATATTGACTTTGGTTTTAATGCACTTTTGGGAAATGCCAGCGGAAATTATACGCTTAATACCCTGCGTTCACAGTATTTTGCCGTAAGCGGAAATTGGCGTTTTAAGATTTTGGGAGATAGTTCTCGTTTGGGTATTCAGGTTGGTTTGGAGCTTGCTTGGCTGGGTTTGGGCTTTGCTGGTGATGATTTTGTTACGAAAGGTACAAATGGTGTAGTATTTAGCAATAATGGTTTTTCTTTGTCTAAAAATAAACTTTCTAATTTTCAGATAAATATCCCAGTTTTGGCGCATTGGCAATGGCAAAAATCAGCAAGTAATACGTTCAATTTTGCCGCAGGCGTATATGTGGGTATGCGTGCAGGAAGTTATACTAAAATACATTTTAAAGATGGAAATGGAGATTTTCAAAAAGTAAAAAGCACTGATGATTTTTTTATAAATCCGTTCCGTTTTGGGCTAACAGGACAAGTAGGCGGCAAAATAGGCCGTATTTTTGTAGGGCATATTTTTGTCAAATATGATGTTTCACAGTTTTTTCAAACTGACAAAGCAAATAAAGTAAATGCTTTCACATTTGGGATTAGGATTTAAAATAATGTAACTGTTTAGGTTTGTAGATATGTCACCGTAGTGCGTATCCACGTAGAACAACACAGAAGTAAATAAAAGCATAATAATTGATTTTGTACAAATACATTGCTCTACGTGGATACGCACTGCGGTGGCGTATCTACAAATACATTATTTATGACCTAAACAGTTACAAAATAATAAAAGTAAAACTTCCCGAAAGTTTTTTCAACTTTCGGGAAGTTAGTAGAAAATTCAAAAACTATTTTTTCTCTTCTACGACTTCTGCATCATCAAAATCATCATCTTCCTCGTCATCATCAAAATTACCATCAAGGAACTCAAAATCATCATTTTCACTTAGCATCATTACGTATTCATAATTGCCCTCGCCTACATTTTTATTGAGTGTTGCCAAAATACTTTTTACATTATCATAAGGACCTTGTATGAATGTTGGCTTGCCATTTTGCCCAAACTCAATGTTATCAATATCTTCTGTTACGAGGTCTTCATCTATAATATATTTGGTGAGGGCAAAGTCTTTTTCAGGTCTAAAACCCAATTGTTCCGCATAATCAAGTCCACCAAAAACAAGGTTAGATGCCATTGAAGGTGATATTTCAAAAAAATCTCTACGTTCTTGCTCTTGTACCATCTCTATAAATTCCTTAAATTCTATTGTTGTCATAGCAAAACGAAAAACTGTATTTTTCACGCCTAAACAGTACAAATCCATCAAATACATACCCACAATGAGTTTTCCGCTTGGCATTATTCTGCTCACAATGACTGTATCCAGCCCAGAGTTACTTTTATTATGGTATTGGTCATACGTAGAATAGCAAATGCCATAAGGCAAATCTTTGGTTTTTGTCTTAATATAGACCGTAGGCGAGAGTACGACTGACTTTTGCTTTGAATTAGGTTGATGTTTTGATTTCATATATTTTGAATTAGAAATTATAAGTTAGGAATTAGAAATTGTGTTTTTTGTCGTAAAACTGTATTTTAACTCACAATTCACAACTGAAAACTCACAACTAATAAGTTTTTGTCATACTTTCAGGAGTAATAAGAATAAAGTTGCCTTTATCTTTATTTTTATCTTCTATTTTCTGCATTTGCGCTTGTTCTGTTGATGAAATAGTCAAAATTTTGAGGTTGGGGTTTGCTTTTAAAAGATACCACATAATGCCCTGAAAATCATCAGAATGATAGCTACCATTATAATGCAAAAAAGTTTTACCTTTTTGAAGATTTTTATTGATAAAATATGCCATTGTAGCATCTTTTATGGCTTGTGCGTAGATAAAAGTTTCACCTTTTGCACTACCTCCGCCCATCATTTGAAGCATATTTGCGTAGCCAGAAAGTGACAAATCCACTGTAATTGGCAAAGGCGCAATATAGTTTTTAGCTTCATTTTCCAATTTATCAAGGGCTTTTAAACCATCTTTTGCCACCATTGCGGCATAACGGCGAGGGATATTAGTTGCAACAAAACTTAATTTATTTTCTTTGGCAAACTCTACCAGTGGTTTATAGTCTGTGGCATAGTTGTCCCAAAGTTTACATTCTTTCAAAAAGTTACTTTCTTTGATGTAACTTTTGGTAAATTCATTGATAACTAGTTGGTTATCTGCTTCAAACATTTCTGCTCCCAAAATCAAATTTTCTTTTTTGGTTTGATACAAATCTTTGGTAAGTTCTAACTGCAACCAATGGCAAATGGGGTTGTTGTGAAGCTCTCCAAACAGAATAATATCTGCTTTTTGCGCTTCTTGGAGTAGTTTTTCGTAAGAAGAAGTTTTGCCACCTTTCTCAAAAATAAGATAAGCCGCTTTTTGTGCAAAAACTTCGTTAGAAGTTATCATAATAATTTGCAGTAAAAACGAGAAGATAAAAATATTTTTTTTCATTGATTTGATATTTTTTAATTTTTTTGTATTTAAAGCTTTTTAGGATTTATTACAAATCAAAGCCACCAGCTGCATTTTCTTTCTTAAAATAAACTACTTGTGTAGGAAAGGCAAAAGAGGCTTCATTTTGTTGTACTATTTCATATAATCTAAAATTTATTTCATCTCTAATCTTCTGCAATTCAAAGAAATTGTTGGTTTGCGCAAAGAAAAAAACAGTAAAATTAAGGCTAGATTGCCCAAATTCGTAGAGATAAATCTGATTGTCGGCTGTGGTATTGTCGTGGCTTTGCAGATACTCGTGCATTTCCTTTTTGATTTTGTAGAGTTTTTCTTTTGGTGTGCCATAGCTCAATCCAAAGTTAAATTGCGCTCTCCAAATCTCTCTTTCAGTCCAATTTTCAACTGGTCTATCTGTCATCATTTTGTTTGGCATAGTGAGTAAACCTCGCTCAATAGTGCGCAGTTGTGTACTACGAAAACCTACACGCTCCACACGCCCTACAATATCATTCACTTTGACCCAATCTCCCACAATAAAAGGTTTGTCAAGGAAAATAGTAAAAGAAGCAAAAAGGTTTTCAAGTGTTTCTTTGCCTGCAAGTGCCACTGCAATACCACCAATGCCCAAACCAGTAATCATTGCAACTACGTTTATATCAAAAACATTTCCCAAAATCACAAAAAACGCCACAATCACTACAAAAACCTTAGCAAGCTCTTTGACAAACGGAATAATATGGTCGTCCATCATAGTTTCTGTTGCTTTTGCATTTTCTATCATTATATTTCCAATAATATTGATAGCTTTTATAAAAATGGTAGAGATAGTGAGTATCACCAAAAGGGCATAACAACGCACTAAAACCATTTTTAGTCCAAATTTGGTAACTTCTACCAGTTCCCAACTCTTAGGAAAATGCAAAGGCAACACCGACAAATACAAATAAATAATCATCAGCAAAAACTCTACATTAGGTTGCATCTTCTTTACGAAAACCTGCAAATTATCTGTATCTGGCACACGCTTAATAAGCATATAAAGTGCCTTTGTGATGAATGGTGATATAAAACGCTGCGCAATAATCCCAATAAGTAAGATAATCAGGAACGCAACTATTTGGCTAGGTTGGTTTTCTAGTATCTCAAAAGGAAAAATTTTATTTATTTCTGTGGCTAAATCTTTGAACATTGATGTTTTATGTGATTATTAGGTGTTTTATTGATGATTTCAAAGTTTTAAGTTCGTACCTCGTACTTCTTATCTCGTACCTATTCTGTAGTTGCTAGGGTCAAAATTAGGATTAAATACTTTGATTTG
Organism: Raineyaceae bacterium; assembly: GCA_043771315.1. GTDB lineage: Bacteria > Bacteroidota > Bacteroidia > Cytophagales > Thermonemataceae > JANYGM01. Next base: position 1,667 of record JAYVHJ010000226.1, on the reverse strand, counting down.
GTCTAGACTATATTCAGGTTCATTATCATCATACGCTTTTTGCAGGCTAGCACTTGCTAATTCGTTCCAACTAGCACTTGCTAATTCGTTATTTGTAGGTGTTTCTATTACCTGAATATTCAGCCTTTTAGCAAGTGAAATCAGTATGGCTAAATCTTCTACATTATTGGTTTTCATTAAAACGTTCATAAGATTTTTTGTTAAAACTAGGATTATAAAATTACATCAAAAACACATTTAATTCATCTTTAATTTCCTTCCCAAAAAGTCCTTCATTCCCTCAACATCAGATCCACCTTTGCTAAGAAGCCACATAACAGGACAACGGCTAGGCACATTTGGCGCAGCACCATATCCATCAGTGAAATAAATAAGTGCATCAGGGTGAAACTCCTCATTAGCATAAAGAAGTGGCTGTTCAAATGCTGTACCACCACCTCCTTTTACTGTTTTAGGAGCTTTACCTGTATAAAGATAGTTGCTATGTATGTGTGTATCACACTCTACTACTCTAATCTCTGCCCCAGAACGCCAAATATGATATATTTCACTGAAAAACTCTTCTAATTCCACCATATTGATACTTCCAGATGTATCAATAGCTATCAAAAGTTTATGTTTCTTTACTATTTTGATGCCAGGCGTTGTACCATATCTTTTAGAAGGGCGGCGCAGGGTATTTTTAATGTAAGTACGCACACTAGACGTTGCAAAAATCTTTAAAAGACGTTTCCAATTCACTAACGGTACTTGCGACTGCGTAAATTCGTTAAGATATTGCTGCAAACCAGCAGGCAATTTGCCAAATTGGTCTGATTTAGTTCTTTGAATAGTACGTGCTAATGCTTGATTGATAGCTTGCTCCGCTATTTCTCTTTCTGCACTTGGCAAATCTTGTACATTGCGCCAAAATTTATGTTGTCCTTGATTTGGATTATCTTCTCGTAAAAAGTTTTTAAGGTTCTCCCAAGAAATATTAGGTTTTTCTTTTTTATTTTTGCCACCTGCCTTGCCTTTATTTTCACCTGCTTTATTGCTCTCACCCTCTCCTTCACAATCACAATCATTTTGGGATTCTTTTTCCTTTTCTTGCTTTTTCATTTGTTCATTATACAAATCAAGCAGTTTGTTATAATAATAACCAACAGCTTGGTCTGGTAAGAACTTCATTTCAGGGAATTTCTCTAAGAAAACTGCTCCATCAATAAGTTGATTTCTTTCAATATACTGATTAACAACCAAATCAGCTGCTACATTAAAAATATCTTTCTTTGAAAAGTCTTTAAAACGAAATATATGCTTGAAAACAATATGTAAAATCTCGTGCTTGATTACCCCCATACGAAAATCTTGGGTATTAAGTGTTTCAGTCCAAAATGTAGGGTTGATATGCAGACGTACAAGTCCATTATGATAGCTTACTGCAAGGGTTTCAATACTTGTATCTACTTGTTTGATAAGTCCAGAAAAGAAATGACCATAAAAGCCCTCTTTCAACATAAACTTGATACTTGTAACATTTACTTCTTCTAAGATTTGATTTGAATTAATCATATATTTTGATTATTGTTTTTGATTATAGGTAATAAAAAATTTAATTAAAGTCACAAAATGTTATATTTAAAAAACCTGCTAAATCTTAAGAGTATGTTTAGAAACTATCTTAT
>JAYVHJ010000225.1:0-2929 GCA_043771315.1 Raineyaceae bacterium | reverse complement strand
TTACTTTTGGGCTATGGTAGCCTTAATGCACAAAATATTACTACTATTGCTGGTAATGGTACAAATAGTTCTACAGGAGATGGTGGGCAAGCTACTGCCGCCACTACAAATACTAATTCTTTTATCACCACACATACCAACGGTGATATTTATATTGTTGAACAAAATATTACTGGGCGTAGAGTTCGTAAAATAGAGGCAGCTAGTGGTATCATTACTACTGTTTGTGGTACTGGTTCAACTGGTTTTTCAGGTGATGGAGGACTTGCTACTAGTGCCACTTTGGATAATCCCTCTGGCGTTGCCATAGATGCAAGTGGTAATATTTATATTTCAGATACAAATAATAACCGCATACGCAAAATAACAGCTGGTATCATTAACACTATTTGTGGTGATGGTACTAGTACTTCAACAGGAGATGGTTTTCCTGCTACTGCTGCTACTACTGATGGTCCAGCTTCATTGTTTTTTGACGCTACTTTTGATAATCTTTATTTTACTGAAGTTAATCGTAATAAAGTGCGTAAAATAAATATTAGTAGTGGTCTTATTACTACTATTTGTAATACTGCTGGCACAACTGGTTCAGGAGGAGATGGTGGACTTGCTACTGCTGCTACTCTTAATTCTCCTTGGGGAGGAGCTATAGATGCTGCGGGTAATATTTATATTTCAGAAGTTAATAGTCACAGAATTCGTAAAATAACAGCAAGCACTGGTTTCATTAGCACCATTTGTAATACTACTAGCACTGCTACTTCAACAGGAGATGGAGCACTAGCTACTAATGCTACTATAAATCAACCTTATGGTGTTTGTGTTGATAAAACTACTGGAGATGTTTATGTTTCAGAGTTTTCTGGTAATAGAGTTCGTAAAATAACGGCAAGTACAGGTCTTATTAGTCGTGTTTGTGGTACTGGTGCTTTTACATCAACAGGAGATGGTGGACTTCCTACTCTTGCCACAGTAAATAGACCTGTTGGCGTTCATTATGTAAATAATAAATTATATATTGGAGAAAATTTTGGTCACCGTATTCGTGTTATATGTCCCACTATGACTCTTACCTCTGCAACACTTGCAAATGGCAGTGTTGGTACTATTTATTCTCAAACCTTAACACAAACTGGGCTTACTACACCTATTTGGTCTGTAAGTACTGGTAGTTTACCTGCGGGGCTTGCGCTTAATACTAGTAATGGTACTATTTCTGGTACACCTACAACGGCAGGTACATTTACTTTTACAATAAGTATAACTGAGGGTGGTTGTTCTCAAAGTAGGTTATATTCTATTCTGGTTTGTCCTATTATCACTATCATCCCTGCAAGCCTTGCAAATGGAACGCTTGGTAGTGCTTATTCTCAAGCATTAGCACAAACTGGGCTTACTACACCTACTTGGTCTGTTAGTGCTGGTAGTTTGCCTAGCGGGCTTGCGCTTAGTGCTTCTACTATCTCGGGTACGGCTACAGCAACAGGTATATTTAACTTTACAATAAGTGTAACTGATGGTAGTTGCACACAAATAAAAGTGTATTCTATTGTGATTTGTCCTATTATTACTATCAACACTTCAACACTTGCAGGAGGTACTGTTGGTAGTGTGTATTCTCAAACCTTAACACAAACTGGGCTTAGTACGCCTACTTGGTCTGTAACTATTGGTACTTTACCTGCTGGACTTGCACTTGCTAGTGGTACTGGTACTATTTCTGGTACACCTACAACGGCTGGTACATCTAACTTTACTGTAAGTGCAACTGAAGGTGGTTGTTCACAAAGTAGGTCTTATTCTATTGTGGTTTGTCCTATTATTACTATAAGCCCTGCAAGTATTGCATTTGGAACGCTTGGCAGTGCTTATTCTCAAACATTTACACAAACTGGGCTTACTGGTACACCTGTTTGGTCTATAAGTGTTGGTTCTTTGAATGCTGGGCTTGCGCTTGCTAGTGGTACTGGTACTATCTCTGGTACTCCTACAAGTCTTAGCTCACCTACTTTTACTATTACTGTTAGTGATGGTTCTGGTTGTATAGGAACAGCAAATTATGCTATTAGTGTTGTTTGTCCTACACTTGTTTTCACTACTCTTACTGCTACAAACGCTACAGTTGGTACTCCTTACACTTTAAACGCTGGTGTTACTGGAAATACACAAAGCGTTGTTTATTCTGTTTCTAGTTTGCCTGCTGGTTTATTATTTAATACCACAACTGGTGCTATCTCTGGTACTCCTACAGTACCTACTGCATCAGCTACATATACCGTAACTGCTACACAAGGTACTTGTAGTGTTACACGAGGTTATACTTTTGCGGTAGTGTGCCCTACTATTACCGTTACACCTGCTGCATTTTCTACTACATTTACAACAGGAACGCCCATCACCAATATTGCCTTAGCTTCTACTGGTGCATCAGGTCCTTACGCTTATACAATTACAAGTGGTACTTTGCCATCTGGTCTTACATTGCTAACAGGTATTATATCTGGTACACCAATAGTAGGACAAGTTGCCACTCCTGTAACCATTACTTCTACTGCTTCTACTGGTTGTACAGGTACTGTCGTTTATACTTTTGCAGTGAGCACTCCTTGCCCTACTATTACTATCACCCCTGCAACACTTGTAGGTGGTATTGTTGGTACTGTTTATACACAAACCTTTACACAAACAGGGCTTACTGGTACACCCACTTGGTCTATTAGTACTGGTTCTTTACCTGCAGGACTTGCGCTTGCTAGTGGTACTGGTACTATTTCTGGGACACCTACAACGGCAGGCACATCTAGCTTTTTAATAAGTGTAACTGATGGTAGTTGTTCACAAAATAGGTCTTATTCTATTGTGGTTTGTCCTATTATTACTATTAACCCTGCAACACTTGCAGGGGGTGTTAATGGTATTGCATATTCTC
>JAYVHJ010000224.1:0-18552 GCA_043771315.1 Raineyaceae bacterium | reverse complement strand
TAGAATATTTGGACAAAATCATTCTTGCCTATCCAAATACTCGTTTTATTTGCCTTGATGTAGCTAACGGTTACTCACAGCGTTTTGCCTCTGTTGTGGAGAAAGTACGCTTAAAATACCCTCATATTACGCTGATTGCAGGGAATGTGGTTACTGGAGAAATGGTAGAAGAACTTATTTTGCGTGGGGCTGATATTGTTAAAGTTGGTATTGGGTCTGGGTCTGTGTGTACCACACGCATACAAACAGGCGTGGGTTATCCACAACTTTCTGCCGTAATTGAATGTTCTGATGCTGCTCACGGAGTTGGAGGGCAAATAATGGCTGATGGTGGTTGTGTGGTAGCTGGTGATATTGCCAAAGCCTTTGGTGGTGGCTCTGATTTTGTGATGCTAGGCGGAATGCTTGCAGGACACGAACAATGTGCAGGTGAACTAATTGAAATAGAAGGACAACAATATAAAGTTTTTTATGGTATGAGTTCAGCAACTGCAATGAACCAATATTATGGAGAAGTGGCGCATTATAGGTCTGCGGAAGGCAAAACCGTTCAGATAAAATATAGAGGTGATGTAAACGGAACTATACAAGCATTTTTGGGTGGTTTGCGCTCAACTTGCACATACATAGGCGCAAAATTTTTGAAAGATATTCCAAAATGTACGACATTTATACGTGTCAGTCAGCAATCTAATGAGGTTTTTGGCAAAAACTAAATGAATTTTAAGTTGTGAATTTTGAGTTGTGAATTAAATACAAAGTATTTTCAATAAAAAAATCCGTAATATTTTTATTACAGATTTTATGTTTCAACTAAAATTTCGTTTTGGGTAGAAAAATGTATTCAACTCATAACTCATAATTCACAACTCAAAATTAGTTCATTCTTTCTTCTATGACTTCTTCCAAGTATGTTTTTAGGAAAGAAACTTCTATTTTTTCTGTAATTTCTCCTGCAAATGCTTTGGTCAGAAGTGCCTTAGCTGCTTTTTCTGGTATGCCACGTGAGCGTAAGTAAAAAAGTGCAGTTTCATCTAATTGCCCAGTAGTTGCTCCGTGAGAACATTTTACGTCATCAGCCCAAATTTCTAATTGTGGTTTTGCATAAATAGCCGCATCATCAGAAAGTAAAATATTACGACTTTGTTGATAAGCATTGGTTTTTTGCGCAGGACGGCGTACAAAAATTTTCCCATTAAAAACGCCAACAGACTTATCATCATATATTCCCTTGTAAATCTCATTACTCTCACAATTTGGCTGAATATGGTCTGCAACGGTGCGGTTGTCTGCGTGAGTTTTTCCTTTTAGCAAAGAAAGCCCATACAAGTTGATTGAAGCACCTTTTGCATTAATTTTAGCATTAATGTAATTTCTTAAAATGCCCCCATTCAAACAATAAGTATGGTTTGTATAAGTATTATTTGTACCAAACTCGTGTGTAACGTATGCTTTATATATGTGATAAGCGTTTGGCGCATCATTTTGAATTTTGTATTGAGTCAAATGTGCATTTTCCATCAAAATAACTTCTTCCAAACTATTTGTAAAAGCTATATTTTCTCCAATAGTATCATATTTTGTTATCATTTGTGCATTTTCTGCCTCTGTACGTACAATAATGCTAGGTTGTGCAAAAATATTTTCATTGGTAGCATCAACAATAAAGTAAGCAACAATAGGTTTTCTTACACTTTTGTTGATAATAATAGTTGTTCTTGTTGTATTGAGGGCAATATTAAGGGCGCAAAAAATATTTTTCTTAGTTTCAATATCATCAGAAAAGCAAGCTAAACTATCTTCTTTTATCAATAAATCTGCATCTTTTATATCTGATAATCTTTCCGCAAAAAAACCGTTGATAAAAACTATTCTATTTGTTTTTTCAGTATTTGGCAAGAAAAAATGAGCAACTTTGTCAAGTGTCATTTTACTATTGGCAACAGGCAAATGAAAATTATTGGCTAATAATTTGCTTATATTAGTGTATTTCCATTCTTCGTGGCGTGTTGTAGGGAAATTTTGCGTACTAAAATCTTCAAAAGCAATTTTGCGTTTTTTCTCAAAATTGGTGTAAAACTCTGTATTTTCTACAAAACTATCTATCAAAATACTTTTAAAATCTTTTTGCATTGTTATTTCTGCTGTTTCCATCTTGTCTATTGAAAGTGTTATTATGTTGTTTGTGAAGACACAAACAACGTCAATAAAACGTAATTGATAATTCGTAATTCGTAATTGAAAAATCTAGTTTTCGCTTCTTATCCAATCATAGCCTTTGTCTTCTAGTTCAAAAGCAAGTTCTTTTGTACCAGATTTTACTATGCGCCCATTATAAAGTACGTGTACAAAGTCAGGCACAATATAATCCAACAAACGCTGATAATGCGTTACAACAATAGTGGCATTTTCTGCACTACGCAATTTATTTACGCCTTCCGCCACAATGCGCAAAGCATCAATATCCAAACCAGAATCCGTTTCGTCAAGGATAGCAAGTTTTGGTTCAAGCATTGCCATTTGTAAAATTTCGTTACGTTTTTTTTCTCCACCAGAAAATCCTTCATTTAAAGAACGCTTCAAAAGTACATCACTAATTTCCACAAGTTGCATTTTTTCTTTCATCAATTTCAGAAATTTAACTGCATCAAGTGGGTCTATTCCGTGATATTTGCGTATTTCGTTGATGGCGGTTTTCATAAAATTGATGGTACTAACGCCTGGAATTTCTATAGGATACTGGAAAGCAAGGAAAATTCCTTCTGCGGCACGTTGTTCTGGTGAGAAATCTAATAAGTTTTTCCCAAGAAAATCAACTGTTCCGTTGGTAACTTCGTAGTTTTCACGCCCTGCAAGCACAGAAGCTAGTGTACTTTTACCTGCGCCATTGGGTCCCATTATGGCGTGTATTTCACCTGCATTTACTTGCAAATTGATGCCTTTTAGGATTTCCTTGTCGCCTATTTTGGCTTCTAAATTATTGATTGTGAGCATTTTAAATTATTGGTAATAATTCAATTATTAGCTGTTGCTATTCAATATTTGAATTATAAATAAATCTTATAAAAATAACTGGGTATAAATTTTGGTGCAAAGATAAGAATAATTCTTTACAACTAATTATCAAACTGATAATTATCTAACTAAAAAACTTGGCTTTGGTTTTTGATAAATGTAGAATTTGCGCAGTTTGACCTTTAAACTCAAAAAAGCCTTTCCAAAATTTGGAAAGGCTTTTCAATTTGGAGTAAACCATATTTTGTTGCCAGAAGGGAACACTTAACAAACTTATAACTTTGGCTCAAAACTTTTGGCGAGTTGCATCAAAAGTTTTAGTTTTTCACTATTTTTCTTGTGATAATACTGTTTTCACTACTGATTTTTACAAAGTAAATACCAAAGACATAATTATCAAGACTAATAACTGCTTTATTACCAATAACTTCTGATGTTACAAGGCTTCTACCCTGCATATCATAGACAACAATACTATATTTACCACTCATATTGCTGTTTACATCAATGTTAAACACGTTCTTACTAGGATTTGGATAGATATCAACACTAAAATCAGCATTTTTACTACTATTTATAGTAATTATCTTACTAAAACTTGCCTTTCCATCAGTATCAACTTGTTTTAATCTGTAATAATTAGTATTTTCAGTAAAATAAACATCATTAAAAGCATAATTTTTAATACTTTCATTAGTTGTATTTACATTGACAACACCTATTTTAGTAAATTCAGTAGCATTTATACTTCTTTCAATCTCAAAATATTTGTTATTTACCTCGTTTGTGGTCGTCCACGCAAGAATATTAACATTATTTTGATTTTTTCCTAAAAAACTAAGAAGTTCTACGGGCAAAGGTGTTATGCCTACTTGCGCAAAAGCTCCACCTCCAGAAAAAGATGTAACACTATTAAAATCTACATAATCAATGCCATTGTGTGCGCCTGTGGGCGTGGTGTTTGCAGTTAATTCAATAGTATTTCCAGTATTGATAGTACTGTAAGTAACTTGTGTAGTAGGATTAAAAGCACTTCCAACAGTCTTAAAAAACTTAGCAGGAATATAAACACTGCTATTTGCTGTAGCAAAAGCACTTGCAAGCGCATTGATGGCGTTTATTTCTGCAATATCATAATAATAACGAACATTTACAGCTTCATCTAGCATATTTGCACCAATATCAACATTCCAATAACGACCAGTTGTCCAAATTCCTTTTGCTAATGGCACATCTGTGGCATTAGTATAAGTAGCATCAAGGGTAATTTTGATTTGTGCGGCAGCTTTTGCGTTAGCATTTTGAGCAGAAAGAGAACCATCAACTGCCCAATTGATGCCAATAAGCCATTTATTAGGCTCTGTACTTAGAGAATAATAAGTCCAGCCGTTACTTTCACACTGATTAATAAGTGTAATATTGCTTTGCGTGCTTGTAGCTAGAAAAGCATTGCCAGAAATACCACTAAATTCATATGCTCCCATATCTTTGGTAGTAGTTATGATGCCATTACCTAAAATATCCAAAAGTGGTGCGCCTGCAGTTTCTCCTGTGTCAATGCTTGGGCTTGCGCATTGCAAAGTTAAACCATCATCAGCAGTCATAAAAAGATTGTCTGCACCGTTTGGGTCTGCACTATTAACAAATAATGGGTTTATATTGTTGTTTCCTGTGCCTAGATAAACAGTTGCACCTTGCACGCAAGAATAAGAAACAATTGAAGTAGAACTAGCATTTGTAATATTTGGGGTGCTACCTCCAGTATTTCCCCAAATAATACAGTTTTTGATAGTTGGATTTGAAGTATTATTATATATTCCACCACCATTAGTACGAGCATTATTATTGGCAATAGTAACATTTGTAAGCACAGGAGAAGAAATATAATTATATATTCCACCACCACTGCTAGTAATAGAAGTATTATCAGTAATGCTAACATTTACAAGTGTTGGAAAAGAATTTTCATTGTACATTCCCCCACCGTCGCTATCACTATTATTATTAGCAATAGTAATGTTTGTGAGTATAGGAGAAGTATCTAGATGACACACTCCACCACCATAAACAGCGGTATTGTTTGTTATAATGCAGTTTGTTAAAGTGAAATTATTACTCCCTGCGTTTTCAAATAAACCTCCTCCAAAAGTGTTTCCATTAGTTATACCTAAAAAATCAGTATTAACATCAGCGTTTCCATCTCTTACAATAAAACCATCTAAGACTGTAGCAGTTAGACTATTTACGGCTACAACGTGATAAGCATTATCTACATTTGTGCCTGTTGTTCCAATATCTCCACTTAAAATTGTTTGATTTAAACGCCAATTTCTTTGAGAAAGTGCGGTTTCTATTCCTGCAAAACCACCATACATAGCTACACCAGACTTTAAAAGAAAGGTTTTAGTTCTATCATCAGTAGGGGTAGGGCTTCTTGTAACATCTTTTGTAGGAAAATAAGTACCAGCTTTGACCCAAATCTCTTGCACACAACGAGCATTAATAGCTTCTTGTACAGTTTTGAAAGCTGTAGCCCAAGTTGCGCCATCACCAGAAGTTGCCACGCTTGCATCAACACGAATAGTTGTAGGATAAACGTATTCAACAGCATTGATTACGGCTAGTGTAGCAATATTTGTAGTAATATTAGAAGTAACGAGAACTGTTCCAAAGAATCTATAAACATTTGTTGAAACGCCACTTGCACCTGTGCCACCATTTCCACCTGCACCACCGTTTCCGCCTGCGCCACCGTTTCCCCCTCTGCCTACTTCTCCAGTTCCTGTATTACCACCATTTCCACCTGCACCACCGTTTCCACCTGCACCACCGTTTCCACCTGCACCACCTACACCTAGCGTGCCTGCAAGAACAGATGAATTAATAAAGTTTCCATTTGCACCATTAGCCACAATATAAACACCAAAAGAACTGCCACCCCCAAAACCGCCTGTTCCACCCTGTCCACCTAGTCCGCCACCACCACCGCCACCACCACCGTTTCCAGTACCATTAGAGCAAAAGAAGCAAGATTGTCCACCACCACCGCCACCACCAGAACCACCACGCCCACCAGCACCGTTCGTGCCTGTAGTTGCTTGAGTTCCTGGCGTAAAAAAAGTACCATTTGCACCAACAACTCCATTTGCACCAACAACTCCTGCAGCACCAACACCGCCAGCAACACCATTACTGCCAGCAAGTCCAGGGTCTTGATTTCCCAAACCACCAGTACCACCAGGTGTGGTAGTTGCGCTTGTGCCGCCACTAGGAATGCCACCACCACCACCAATGCCACCAGTTCCGCCTCTTCCAGCACTAGCAGCAGCACCAGCATCATTGCCTTGTCCACCAGCACCACCACCACCGCCAGCACCACCATTACGTGTTGCTGCGGTTGCGGTAGCTCCTGCATTTCCAGTAGCTCCATTGCTTGCCACACTAGCACCAGCAAGAGCACCACCAGCACCATTTCCACCAGTACCACCACCCACATTAGCTTCAAAATCAACTCGCCCAGGAGCACCAGCATTACCTGTACTACCAGCTGTACTTGCAATGCCGTTTGTGCCTGTTGCACCTGCTCTTGCATTACCCACTACTATTCTACATCTTGTAAAAGTGTAATCATTGCTAGTTGAGATATGAACACCATAAGTTGATTGTCCGCTTAAATTAGCGTTGGCAGTTGTGATAGTAACATCACTTATTGCTAAGTTAGCTACATTGGAGATGTATAAAGCCACCAATCTAGTTGCATTTGCAAATCCTTCTGGGTTCAAAGTGGTTCTATTGATGGTTGTTAGTCCTAATGTTGTGGCGTTACTCCAATTATTAGTATTATCAAAACCGCCAGAGATTTTGATATCTACCACATTGGCAAGCGTGAGTGGTGCGTTTATTGTGTATGTGCCATTGGCTATTCTGATTTCAGAGCCACTTGTTGCTGTTGAAAAAGCTAGGGCAATCTGTTTGGGATTTGCCTTAGATCCATCTCCAGTTATTAGAGCTGTTGTGGTTACATAAACTATGTCGTTGCATTGAGAAAAGACTGTTTGTGTTAAAACAACCAAAAAGGTTGTAAAAAATAGTTTGATATTTGATAGATTAGGTTTCATTATAAATTTAGTTCTAAATAAAGTTACACTATTCTTTCAAAGGTAGGAATATGTTTTTACAAAACCAAAAACTTGGTAGTTATTTAAAAGTTATTTTCCTAAAAAAAGCCTTTCCAACTTTTAGAAAGGCTTTTCAATTTGAGAATTATTTTAATCTATCAAAAGCTGTGTAACGCTTGCGCTATTACTTGCCCATTTACGGTCATAAATCTCATCAGCGACATCAGTTTCTACTATTTCAAGGTTTTGCGCTTTTGCCTTGATGCTCAAAAGTTGTCCTATACTTAGTTTAGCGTTTAGCTTAGAAAGCATATTTTCTATGTTTTTCGTGTCCAAATTACCCACTAATTGTCCTGCAAAAGGTAATTCTAACCACACAATTTCTGCTTTTTCAACGTCTAAAACACCAAAAACCAAACCCTTTGCGGCACTTGTAGTAACACGTACTTGATGTTGCACACAAGATGGGTCATAAGCAACGCCTGTTCTCTCAGAGATTGTCATTGGATTTTTACTGTTCATCCAACCAATCACCAAATTTGGCGTTATTGAACCACCACTATACGCATTGCAGGTAAAAGTAACATATTTTGCCTTTGCCTTTTGCAACTCTGGTACATTTATTTCAATGTATTCAGCAGTACCCACTTTGTTGGGGATATTTCGTATATCTCCACTATGCTTACAACCAGTAGCAGTAAGTTGAGAAAATGAACAAAAACCCATTCCGCCGTTACTGTACGCAATATGGCAACTCAAATCCATATCCAAATGTTGCGCAGGAAGACCTGTTCCCCACTGCATAAACAAACGTACTGTATCACCTTCCACCGTAAAACGTGTTCCCATCAATGCAGAAGGCAAATCTTGCACACTTTCACTTCTATCACCAATAGCAACAGGCATTTTGAACAAATCAGGTGCAATGAAAATAGTTTTATTATCATTTTGGATAGCAGAAAAACGTTTTTCCATAGCCAAAAGACACAAATTTTCTACTTCTTCTTTCATTCCCTCTAGTTGTACTTCATTATACAAAGAAATCAATGTATTTGCAGGAATACTTTTTGCAATACCTCCAAGCGGTTTTACAGTACGGTTGTTGTAGCTAAAATAGTTATTTGCATACATATTTAGCGTAAAAACCAGTCTAGCAGGTACTTTGTCAATGATTTCTGCAAAAGCAGCCGTAGTTTCTTCTGCACCAAACCACAACATATTAGCAAAAAGTGAGCGTGCAAACAGTCCTGGACGTTGTTTTAAGAACTTAAATGTCGTTTGGGCATCAGCTTTCAAACGGTAATAGTTCACACGTCCTTGCCACACATCATAATCCTCTTTATAAAAAATATCCAAAAGGGCTTTCAACTTCTCAAAACCTGCTTTTTTACTGTATTCAGCCAAACGCAAAGCACGTATAAAACGTACCCACATACTACGTTTTGGGTGCATAGTTTCTGCCATTTTTTCATTGTCAAGCGGCAAATTATTCAACCATTTTGCCACCATAGCGCAGGTTTTGCGGTCATATTTCAGTTTTAGGCTTTTTGTAGCATCAAGTTTTGCTTTTGCCGTTTCTGTCGTACTTGTTACATTCAAAAAAGTAACACGTTTTGCGTTATTTTTTGCTCTTTTTGCAATGGTTTTAGGCTCAATTATTTGCAAAAAACCTGTTTTTTTGTACCACAAATAGCGCAGAATATCCGTAGGAGAAGTGAATAAAGTTTGTGCTTTTTCTCCATCAGTTTCCACCAAAATATCAATCACAGCCATTAAAGTTTCCTTCATAGCAATATTTGTGTTTGGCAAAGGCAAATTTGTCAATAAAATCTTCAAACTATCCATTTGCGTAGCATCTAAGGCAGTTTTTGAGGCTAATAAATCAGCAAAAAACTGGTTAGTTTCTGTTTCTGTCCAAAGTTCTAAGACTTTTAGTTTGCTTCCTTGTCCAAAAGTTTCAATTTTACCTGCTTCAAAAGGCGTTCCACAAAATGGGCAACCATTATAGCGGTGCAAAGGAAAAGTATTTGGCGGAATAGTGTGTCCACATTCTAATTTCGTACCTTTTCCATTGAAAATGTTCGTCAAAAAAGTCAAAATATGGTCTGTTAGATTTTCACCAGTAGGCGTGTCCCAACCTTTCACAAGTGGTGTCCAATTTTTATTTACGCCCATTACCTCACGGAATTTGTCTAGCAAATCTCCTTGAAATTTGGGTGTAGCATTGTTGAGAGCCTTTAAAAGCTCCTCTGAAACAGCAAAACCAAGTTTTGCAAGATTAGCCACAAGCACAGAAGTAGTGCCACGCAAAGCCATTAAATCATTTTTGATTTCTGCTTTTGGGATAAAAACCGCTTGCTGACGCAAAGCCACATTCATTAGATTTTTCATTGTTTTTTTTATTTAAAATGAGATAATTGATATACTATTTTTCCAAAAAAGAGAAGTAAGCATATCTTGACCTTGTTTCAATTACGAATTAAAAATTACGAATTACGTATAATTCCTTCATAATTAGATATTAAAATCAGATAATTTTATTGTTTTGGTTCATTAAAAGTGAGTTGCCTTGCGGCTAGAAGTAAACAATAATTGACCTAAATTTTGCGAAATAGAAAGGAATTGAACCAATATCTCCAGCGTGAAAATTTTGAAGTAAGCATTTATTGACCAATTTGACTCTTGGTAAGTTAAATACTTAAAAAGGCTGGTGTGCTAACCATTGCACCACTATTTCTATTTTACTGACACTATTTTTTATTAAAATTTGAAAATTAGGTAATTTGACTACTGTTTTTTTAGCGAAAAAGAGAAGTAAGTAATCATTGACCTTAGTTTTCTAAAATCAGGTAATTTTATTGTTTTGGTTTCATCAAAAGAAGTGCCTTGCGGCTAGAAGTAAACAATAATTGACCTTAATTTTTTGGAAAGCAGGCTGGATTTGAACCAGCGACCACGACATTAACAGTGTTGAAGTAAGGTTAAATTGACCACTTTTGATAATTTTTAATCTTACGTGCTCTACCACCTGAGCTACTGCTTCCATTTTTTACTAATACTATTTTATTAAAATTTAAAAATCAGGTAATTTTATTGTTTTGGTTTCATCAAAAGAAGTGCCTTGCGGCTAGAAGTAAACAATAATTGACCTAATTTTTTGTAAAACAGATAGGAATTGAACCTATACTTTCAGCCCCCAATTTGAAGTAAGTATTTATTGACCAAATGAATGATAAGCTAAATACTAAAATACTGACGTGCTACCGTTACACTACTGTTTTATTTGCAAAGCGGGCAGGACTTGAACCTGCGACCCTCGGGTTAAGAAGTTGAAGTAAGTAATAATTGTCCAACTTTGACTCGTAAGAAATTTTATTACTAACAGTCCGATGCTCTAACCAACTGAGCTACCGCTTTATATTTTTCACTAATACTATTTTTGCAAAGCGGACAGGACTTGAACCTGCGACCTACGGGCTGGGAATTTGAAGTAAGTAATAATTGTCCTTTACAAATAAAGGAAATTTTATGACTGTTTTTATCCCGTCGCTCTACCAACTGAGCTACCGCTTTGTATTTTTAAAATTATCAGGAACAAGGTAATTGAGCAAGTTTTTTTTCGTGGGAGGAAGTTTAGAAGTAACTTACGCTTGACCTCGTTTCTGATGATGCAAAGTAATTACCTTAGTACGCAACCAGCTTGCGTAGTTAAAAATATTTTTACAAAAAAGACAATATTTTTTATAACTTATTGATTATGAGAGTTATTATTTTTGCAAAATAAATCAAAATAAACGTAACTCACATTTCAAAATTACTGAAAAGCCTTGATAATGCACTATTACATTATTCACTCATTTTGATTGTGAAGTTTTTGCCAATCTTCTTTATCAATTTGATAAATAAAATTCAATTTGGTTTCTTCACCATAATACACCATTTCTAATTCGTGAACTTTTCTTGCGCCAAGTTTGAGGATAGCTGTTTGAGAACGGAGATTATTTTCCCAAATATGAAAAATAACACTATTCACAAACTCAAAAGCGTGATTGAGCATCAAATTTTTTTTGGCTCTATTATAGCTGATGTTACACAAAATGTATTTGTAGATACGTCACAGTAGTGCGTATCCACGTAGAACAATGTATTCGCACCAATTAAATTATTATGATTATATTTGCTACTGTATTGTTTGTCGTGGATACGCACTGCAGTGCGTATCTACAAATACATTTGACAAAATTATTCTTGCGTAACATCAGTTAATTATTTGAAACAATACATCAAAAACTATGCTGAAACATTTAATAGTATTTGTGAAAAAAGTAACTTAGAAATAGAACAAAGAGAAATATGTAAGTTAAATGTATGCTCTGATGTGATTGAGAGCATGCTTGGGAAATATAAAAACGCATTTAGTACCAACCAATTGGTAGGGGATGTCTACTACTTGTTTAGAATTACCACTTTGTTATATGAATATTACACAACTAACCGTACAAATTACTCCTTCAATGGAAGCGGTTTTGATGGCAAATATTGATAGTTGAAAGGCAGAATTTCTTCAAAAACGAACAGAAGAAATCAAACCTTTGATCAGCCTAGGTAAGACCTCCGTTCCACTACGGTACAGACCGTTCAAAAATTAAACTGCATAACATCAGTTAGGGATTAGAAGGCAGCTCTGCTTTGATTTTTTTTGAAAAAGTGAAAACCTTGTCTGCTTTTTCAAAAATAAATTCAGGCGTGTAGCGTGTCATACATTCATTAATATTTTCGTTAGAATTTTCTTTAAAATCAGCTATTTTGTGGCATTTTTCCTGCATACAATTACCGCAAGGCATGTCAGAAGAATCCAGATAAGCAGAATTTTGTCCTAGTGGCTTTGTCCAGTCACTACGAGTAGCTCCAAAAATGGCTAGAAGTGGCACATCTTGTACCCACGCAAAGTGCATCAGCCCAGAATCTTCAGAAAGTACAAAATCAGCCTTTCCCACAAGTGTAAATGCCTCAAAAGTGGCAGTTTTATTGACCAAATTGATGCAGTTTTTGGTAGAATTTCCTTGTAAATTTTCATTAAGATTATCTTCCAAAAATTTTGCTTTTTCTGTTATTTTTCCTATTCCAAGAAGTAAAAACGTGGTTTTTGGGTATTTTTTAAGCCATATTTTAGCAAAAGAAAGATAGTTTTCTATGTGCCAATTTCTGTTTTCAAAAAGTCCCGCAGGATTCAAAATAATGCTCAAATTTTCTTCTGATAAATCTTCCGTCTTTAAAGTCCCTTTTGGGGATTTAGGGGCTACTATTATCTTTGAAAATTGTATATTAGCTATTTGGAGTTTATTGAGCGTGTTTTTGTTTCTTTCTCCTGCAGGATTTGGAGAATATTTATCAAAAAAAACAATATTTTTTATATTTCCAAAAAAAGCCAAAAACTTGGTAACAAACCTACTCAAACGGTTATTTTGGAGGTCTGCTATTATTTCGTAGTTTTCCAAAAGTAATTTTGGGAGCATCAACATAACCCAAAACCATTGCTTTTTGGTACTTCTGCCACCTTTTATGCTAAAAACCTCACTGAAAAGTGTTAGTTTTTGAGGGATTTCTTGTGTTTCCTCACGTGTAAGAAAGTGTATTTGCGTGTTGAGGGGCAGATTTTCTTTCAAACTTTTAATATACGGCAACGTAATCACCACATCACCCATTGCTTGCAAACGAATGATAAGAATTTTTTTAGGTATTTTTTGAAAATTATTCAATTTTATTCAAAATATTAAATAGTTGCGCATAAATCTGCATAAAGGTATTTGCGGTATTTTGTGCGGTGTTTTTGTGAGAGTATTCTTTGCTATTTTGTAATAACGCTCTTAATTGTTCCTTGTTTTGGAGAATATCTGTGGTTTTCAAAGCAAAATTATCATTTTCTTTGACAGAAACAACACAAATATCAGCCAAATCCGCAATAATGCCAACGTGTGTGCCTATTACGAGAAGTCCACCTGCAAGTGCTTCATTCACTACCACCGCCTGCGCTTCATAAATGGAATTATGCAATAAAATATCCGCTTTCTGGTAATATTGAGGCAGATTTTTGTGCGGAATTACACCCAAAAGCACTATCTTTTCTTGTAGATTTTCTTTGAGAATATAATTTTTAATGTCGTTTTCCAGCGTTCCTGTGCCAATAATAGTGAGTTTTGTATTTATATTTGAAGGAAGATTTTTAGAAAATTCTACAAAAATATCAATAAGTTGTTTGGTTTGCTTGATAGCGTTTAGGTTTGCCACGTGCAAGAAGTTAATAACGTTTTTTTCAGCAAGTGGGCATGCCCACTTGTCTAAATTTCCTTGAAAAAAGCCCTCCATTGCGCCATAAGGGACAACTAATATGTCTTTTTGGGTTTTTATATGATATTTTTCAGCAAGATTTTTTTGAAAATGCGTCAGAACAGTCGTTTGAGTGGCATTTTTGCACGCCCAACGTGTGCCAAAACGAGTTTTGAAACGCAGCATATTCCCATAATTTAGCGCAGGAATAGCGGTTGTTTCTCCACCCTGCAAACTAACAATACTTTTGATATTCAATATTTTTGCCATCAAAACACCCCAAAAACCTGCAGGAAAGCCCCAAATACAATGAATAATATCATATTTTTCTTTTTTATGATGACGAAAAAATAACCAACAAAACTTAATAGCAAGCCACGTAGAAGAAGACGACAAAATGCCGTTACAATGAATAATTTTATAGTTTTTTGGCACAAAATCAGTATCAGGACGCAAAAAAGAAAAAACTGTAATCTCAAATTTTGCTGGAAATCCTGATGAAATCCGTTCTATAAAATCAACCAAAATAGGCACGCCTTGCGCCTCAAAACCGCCTCCCACACCTCCATAAAGCACTATAGCAATTTTTCTACTCATCTTGATTATGAAGTTTTTGCCAATCTTCTTTATCAATTTGATAAATAAAATTTAATTTTTCTTCTTCACCATAATACGCCATTGCTAGTTCGTGAACTTTTCTTGCGCCAAGTTTGAGGATAGCCGTTTGAGAACGGAGATTATTCTCCCAAATATGGAAAATAACACTATTCACAAACTCAAAAGCGTGATTGAGCATCAAAATTTTTGTGGCTCTATTATAAGTCGTTCCCCAATGGGTTCTGGCAAAAAAAGTATATCCAATGACTACATAAAGCCCATTTTTGTCAAGTTCGTAGTAACGAGATGTACCAATAGGTGCATCTGTGAGCTTGTCAATAATCAGAAAAGCACTTTTTGATTCCATTGCACCTTTAAAAAAAGTTTCAAAAACTTCTTTTTTATAACGGTTTGGATTAGGATGTTGCTCCCAAAGCAATGGGTCAGCGGCAATTTTATAAAGTGCCTCAAAATCTGTTTCTTTGAGTGGTTGGAGTCTTACAAACTCATCTTCTAAGGTTGGTTGGAGGTCAAAAAGCATATTTTTGAGGTTGGAGGTATGAAGTTTGAGGTACGAAGTAATTTTTGAATACATTAAATACCTTCAAAGGCTAAATTTAGCAATATTTGTAGGGAATAAAAATGTTTTCAAAAAAACTTTAAAAATATTTCAAAATCTTGGGTTACCTTCTAATGTTTTTAGCATTAAGGTGAAATTAGAGAGAAAACAATCAAAAATATTTCTCAAAATTGTAACTAAAAAAAATTCAACCATAAAATATAAAAATCCAATGAACAAGTTATTTGCTCTTATCCTAGTTGCTGGTGCAATCACATTCACATCTTGCGACAAAAAAGTAGAAGAAAAGAAAGAAGACACAACCCCTGCTAAAGAAGAAGTGAAAGCTCCAGTTATTGTAGATGAAAAAGCTACAGAAATGAAAGCTGATACAACTAAAAAAGACGCTAAAAAAGTTGTTGTAGTTGAAGAAGAAAAAAAAGGTAAAAAATAATCAAAACTTACTATCAGTTAGCTGAAAAGTCGTTGAGATAAGTTTTAGTAAAAATATTTTAATCAAATTGTTTAACCATTTAAATTTTAAAACTATGAAAAAGTTATTTGTAATGTTCGCAACAGTAGCAGCTTTCACTCTTGCATCTTGCGGTGGAAAATCTGAACAAAAAGCAACTGAAGAAGTGAAAAAAGAGGATACTACTCCTGCAACTCCAGAAGCTGAAAAACAACAACCAGCAGCTGAAGTAAAACAAGATTCAGTTAAAAAAGATGGTGCTCAAGTAGCTCCAAAAGAAGGTGCTGAAATGAAAAAAGAAGAAGCTAAACCAGCTGAAGTGAAAAAAGAAGAAGTTAAGAAATAATTTCTCTTCAATCACATAAAAAAGTCCTCCGACAACTCGGAGGACTTTTTTTATTGCCTTATTTTTAGTATTTTGGCAAAAATAATTCTCATTTATTTAATTTTAAACAAAATGAAACAAAAAACACTAGCAACACTCTTTTTCTTATTCACTTTTTGCCAGACTTTTGCTCAAAATGATTTTAAAGAAATTGATGTTTTCTTAGAAAAACAAATGCAAACTTGGCATATTCCTAATATTAGCATTGCTATCACAAACAAAGATAGTATCTTATATATCAAAGAATTTGGTGAAGACAACAGCAAAGGAAACTATCTCATTGGTTCAGTAAGCAAGCCTTTTACTGCCATTGCTATAATGCAATTAGTTGAGCAAAACAAAATAAATTTAGATGATCTTGTAAAAAAACATCTTATTTGGTTTGAAACAAATAATAAAAACATCTCTGACAAAATTACAGTAAGGCATCTGCTCAATCAGACAAGTGGATTACCAAAAAACGCAGGTTTTTTTACGCCACAAAGCCAAAATCAACAAGAAATAGAAAATGCCTACAAAAACTACCTTTTATCATTAGAGGCAGATGAAACTATTTTAGGAAAAACCCATATTTATTGCAACCTAAACTACCAATTATTGGGGCAGATTATCCAAAAAGTGAGTGGTTTGAAATATGCTGATTATGTAAATAAGCATATTTTTAGCCCTTGTAATATGAAAAATACTTTTGCAACTTACGAAGAAACAGAAAAATTTGGGCTAAAAAATGGTTATCAATATCTTTTTGGTTATCCTATCAAAAGAACTTTTGAGTACAATAATAATGGTATTGCGGCTGGTGATATTGCGTCTAACACAGAAGATTTATCCAAATTTTTGCAGATTTTACTCAAAAATGGAAAAATTGGGAATGATAGTTTACTTGCTAAAAACACACTAAAACAGATGCAAACGCCATTTTCAAACCGTTATGGAATGGGATTTTCTATTGGTGATTGGAATGGTTTACCTTCTATCAGACATTCTGGGCTGACCAAAAATTATAGCAGTGCTATCAATATTTTGCCTAATCAAAACTATGGAATAGTAATATTGACCAATATTAATAGTTTTTATGCGGTTCGTAAGCTAATGGACGGCGTTATTATTAGGCTAAATAAACAAGAAAAAGTAGGCTATATTCCATACGAAATATATGTGAGATATGCTCTTTTAGGCTTATTTTTGTGGAGTTTTGGAGAATTTTTGATGCGTTTAAATAAATGGAGAAAATTAAAATTTGCCTTTAATTATTCCAAAAATAAGAAAACTATTTTTTGGTTATTCGTGAATACTTTTGTGGCTTTGAGTTGGTTGGTTATAGTGCCTTATTTTGCAGAAATACCCTTGTTGGCAATGCTTATTTTACAACCAGATTTGGGTTATGCCTTGTTTGCAGGTGCTTTTATTGGCGTGTTGAGCGGATTTGTGAAATATCTTATCAGTTCTTCAGCAGAAGATAAATTTTGATAAAACTTTTGTGCCACTTACAGAACGTAGTAATATCTAACAAAAATAATTCAAAAACAGCTTTTATTCCATAAAATGAATTTCACCCATCTAAAAAACTTTCTAAATCAGCCTTATCCGTACTATTATGAAGGCAAAACTTTTGTTAAGTTTTTAATTTTTTTGTTTTTATTGGTATTTTGTTTTAATTATTTACTTCAACCTTTTGAAACTAATTATCAAGAACATAAAATAAGTTATTTTTGGATTAGTATCATTCACTCGTTGTCGCCCATCTTAATTCTAATTGTACTTGCCACTATTTTAAATAAAAATTTTAAATATCCAACAGAAAACCAAGAAAGTTGGACTATAAAAAAGGAATTTTTCAGTGTTTTTTTAGTATTTTTTCTTACCGCTCTTACACAATTTTTGGTGCGAGATATTCTTTATTTCAATGATGATAATTGGTCGTGGAGATATTTAAAAGAAGAAATATTAAATACTTTTGTGGGCGGGATATTCCTTTCATTCATTATTATTCCTTTTAACTATCTTAGATTACAACTAAAAAATCAAGAAAAAGCCAATAATATTTCAGGAAATATAATACAACACAAAGAAGTTTTTACAGAGAATCATAAAAATGAAACATCTTTTGACAATATTTTTATCACAACAGAATTAAAGTCAGAAGATTTTTTATTCAATGTAAATGATTTTTTATATGCAAAATCAGAAGGTAATTATATGGAAATATATTTTAGTAAAAATAATGAAACCATAAAACTTATAAAAAGACTTACATTAAAAAATTTAGAAAATCAGTTATCCACTTTTAAATTTATCATCAAAATTCATAGGTCAATTATTTTAAATTTGAATGCTGTTGAAAAAGTTTCTGGAAATGCACAAGGCTACAAAGTTGGTCTAAAAAATTATCCAACCACAGTTTCTGTTTCCAGAAGTTTTATTACTATTTTTGAAAACGCACTACAAACGCTCCAAATAATGTAAAAAGGATATAATTTCTCTTGTTATTCGTCACAAAACCTTGTAAACCGTAACATAAAGCATTTTTGATTAAATTTTTCAGGTACTTTTGAGCAAAATTAAAGAGAAAAAAAAGTATCAAAAAATTTAAAACAGTTTTATTTTATGCGTAGATATGATTTGGATTGGCTTAGAGTGCTTGTTTTTGGGTTGCTCATTTTTTACCACGTAGGTATGTTTTTTGTTATTTCAGATGAAGATTGGAAATGGCATATCAAAAATAATATTACTTATGAATGGATTAAACACCCAATGAGATTAGTAAATCAATGGCGTTTGCCTATTCTTTTTGTAATTTCGGGAATGGGAACATATTATGCTCTTGCTAAAAGAACAAAAATACAATTTGTATTGGAAAGGCTAAAAAAATTATTTATTCCTTTAGTTTTTGGAATGTTGGTAGTTGTTCCGCCACAAGTATATTATGAAGAACTTGCCAAAGGAAAGATACAAGGTAGTTTTTTTGATTTTTATCCTTCTCAATTATTTGAAGGTGAGTATTCTGTAATGAATTTGGATTGGCATCATTTGTGGTTTTTGCCCTATCTTCTCCTATTTTCGTTAGTGCTAGTTCCTG
>JAYVHJ010000223.1:0-2482 GCA_043771315.1 Raineyaceae bacterium | reverse complement strand
GTTTTGGTAGGAACTGATGCTATTTCTGGTGGAATTTTTGAGGGAAGTCCTGCCCTTGACCGTAGTTTTTTGGATAAATATAAAGTTGATTTATACGTTCCTGGCAATCCTATTCACCCACTTACATTTGTAAATGGTATTTTAGATTTAATAAAAAGTAGTGAAATAGTGAAATAGTGAAATAGTGAGTAGTGAAGTAGTGAAGTAGTGAAATACAATAATAGTGGCAAAAAACCCTGAAAGGGTTTAACTATCATAACCCCACGTGGAACGTGGGGAAAAACAAATAAAACAATGTCAAATCACAAACACGCCCCATTAGATGGAATTTCTGGGCTTAAAGAAAATTGGAAAGATGACCTCACATCAGGCATTTTGGTATCATTTTTAGCACTTCCATTGTGCTTAGGTATTGCAGCAGGAGGCAAATTTCCGCCTATTACAGGCGTATTTACGGCTATTATTGGAGGTATGCTGGTATCTATTTTGAGTGGAAGCAAACTCACCATAAAAGGACCTGCAGCAGGGCTTATTGCTATTGTTTTGGGTGCTTTTGAAGAGCTTGGCTACGAAAAAGCATTGGCAGTTATGGTTGTAGCAAGCATTATTCAGGTAGTTTTTGGGTTAGTAAAAGCGGGCAAATTAGGTGATTTTTTCCCTGTTTCTGTGGTTCACGGTATGTTAGCGGCTATTGGTGTAATAATTTTTTCTAAGCAAATTCACCCACTTTTAGGCGTAAAACCTACTGCAAAAGAGCCTTTTGCCCTTTTAGCAGAGATTCCTAATAGTATTGCAAATGCTAAATGGGAAGTTGCGCTGATTGGTATTTTGGGGCTTATTATTATTTTTGGTATGCCTTACATCAAAAACAAACTTATCAAAAAAATCCCTGCACCAATGATTGTTTTGCTTGTTGCAATACCTTTGGGAATGGTTTTTGTACTTGATAAAAAGTTTTTGGTAAACATTCCTACGACTATTTTTGAGGGAATAATCACCTTTGACATCAAAAAAATAGGTTTTGCTTTTCCTGATTTTTCAGAGATTACAAGCCTCACTAGTATCAAATTTATTGCTATGTTTGCTCTTATTGGCAGTATTGAATCCCTTTTGACTGTGAAAGCCATTGACGGGCTTGACCCTTTTCAGCGCAAATCAGATATGAATAAGGATTTGGTTGCAGTAGGTCTTGGAAATACTTTGGCAGCTTTTATTGGTGCTTCTCCTATGATTGCAGAAGTAGCTCGTAGTTCTGCGAATGTAGCAAATGGTGCAAAAACACGCTGGGCAAACTTTTTTCACGGTTTGGCTTTGCTGATTTTCATCTTATTTTTGGCAAAAGTAATTATTTTGATACCAGTTTCTGCATTGGCAGCTATGCTTATTGCAGTGGCATACCGTTTGGCATCTCCAAAAGAGTTTATTCATACCTACGAAATAGGTAAAGAACAATTAGTTATTTTCCTTACTACACTTATTGTAACACTTGCTACAGACCTTCTATTAGGAGTTTTTGCAGGGATTGCAGCGAAATTTGCAGTAGAAATTTACTTTGGCGTTTCTCTAAAAGCTATGTTTAAGGCAAATGTAGAGATTACAGAAGAACACGACAATATACGCCTCAAAATCAAAGATGCAGCTATTTTTAGTAATTATTTGGGTATAAAAGCACATTTGGATAAAATGCCAAAAAATAAACATCTTATCCTTGACTTTAATGATGTAAAACTTATTGACCATACTTTTATGGAAAATTTGCATCACTTTGAACATGACCACTACAAAGGTGGTAGTTCTGTTGAAATACAAGGTATGGAACATCAAAACCCTATTTCTGACCACCCTCTTGCTATGCGTGTGTATGATGCTACCTACAAAGAAAAACAGAAAACTGTTGCTTTAGATGCACGTCAGACTACTTTGCAAGAGTTTGCAGATGTTAGTGATATGGGTTTCAAACCTTTAGCTATTTA
Organism: Raineyaceae bacterium; assembly: GCA_043771315.1. Lineage (GTDB taxonomy): Bacteria > Bacteroidota > Bacteroidia > Cytophagales > Thermonemataceae > JANYGM01. Next base: position 509 of record JAYVHJ010000223.1, on the reverse strand, counting down.
TGATAGTTTCAAATTTTTGGATTTCAGGTATTTTCAAGGTAAAAAAATACGCACTAGAGAGAATAGACTGATAAAAACTATTGATGACACTCGTTTTGAGTATTCAGAAATGAATATCAAAGAAACCATTAGTTTGGCAGGTAATAACTACAAAATGGGGGTTGTAGCTATCACCAACATACATCATCATTTGCCTTCTTTTGTTTTGGAAAAAGAAGTAGCACTAGACAAAATTTCGCAGGCATTGGGTTACAAAGACATCAATTTTGATGCGTTTAAAGTTTTTTCTGATGCTTATTTGCTAACAAGTGTAGAGGAAGAAGATGTTAGAAAACTTTTTACTGCTGATTTGATTACATTTTTTGAGAAATATGTAAATGCAGGTTTTACTGTACGTTCACGTGAGAGCCGTATTATTATTTTCAAAGACACTAGAATAATGACTGTTGATGAAATAAAACTTGCTTTAGAAATAGCTATTGGAATGACAGAAATTATCAAAAAACTTG
>JAYVHJ010000222.1:0-7245 GCA_043771315.1 Raineyaceae bacterium | reverse complement strand
TTGTTCTATAAGCATATCCGTAAACTCCACCATCAAAATACCATTACGTACCACAATACCAGACAATGCAACTATCCCAATTCCTGTCATAATAATAGAAATGTTCATACCAAATATGGCAATCCCTAACAATACTCCTGTAACACTAAACAAGATCTCACTAAGAATGATAATAGGCTTTCCAAAAGAGTTGAATTGTAAGACTAGAATCATAAAGATAAGCCCAAGCGCAGTAAGACCCGCCCCACCTAGGAATGCTCCTGTTTCTTTTTGTTGCTCTTGTTCTCCACCCATTTTGATAGTTATTGTTTCTGGCTTCTGAAACATAGGTAATGCTTCAGTTATTTGTCCAACTATCTCATTAGCATTGAAACCAGTGATTACTCCTGATGATAAAGTGATGATTCTTTTGCCATTCTTACGCTTAATCCCTCCAAAAGTATTATCATATTTCATATCAGCCACCGCAGATACAGGAACTTGACGCAAAACTCCACCTTTGTTCATATCTCTAAACGTCATCTTATGATTCAAAAGAGAAGCAATGTTATCTCTTTGGTCTTTTTGATAACGTAATTGAATAGGATAATCATCTTTATCATCTTTGTACTTAGAAACTTCTTTACCAAAGACGGCAGTACGCATTTCAGCACCTATTTGTCCTGTAAAAAGACCTTCTCTATTGGCTCTTTCTCTGTTGATAAGGATAGATAACTGTGGACTATTCGTCTGAACATCAGAACGCAAGTCTTCAATACCCTTAATATTCAAAGAATCAACATATTTTTTGAATTTCTTGCCTGTTGCCACAAGTTCATCTAAATCATCTCCTTGAATTTCTACTGCTATTGGCGCACCAACAGGAGGTCCACCTGATTCTTGATCAACGGATACTTCAATGCCTGGTATTCCTTGCAACGCAGCACGCACTTCTTCCAACTAAGGACGAGTATTTACGCCATCTCTCTTTCCAAACGCCACAAACGCCACAGAAACTTTACCTTTGTTGGGTGAAGGACTTCTATCATTTTGGTCTGCACTTGCGCCAATAGTTACATTTGAGATAATACTTTCCACTAATGGGTTTTTCTTACCGTTTTTGTGCATTACATTAGTTACTCTTTTCTCAACAATGGCAGTAAGTGAGTCTGTATAGGCTTGGTCTGTGCCAATTGGTAATGTAATGAAAGTATTGACAAAGTTAGGGTCAGCTTTTGGGAAGAAATCTATTCTAGGATTAGCCACTTTAATAGCCACAAAACTCAACACCAACAAAAACATTGTACCAACTAAGAAAAATACAGGCTTATAACCACCCAATACCCACGTAATAATACGTTTGTAAACGTCTTGTACAGCAGGCCAACCCTTATCTTGGAATTTCTTAACAAGTTTAGAGAAAACAAACTGATTTAAAGTTACTAACAAGAATGCAAATACCGTAAGATTACCCATTCCAAAGATACCAAAGGCATAAAATAACGTAGCAACAGCAGCAAACAACGTCAATTTAATAAAGAATGCTTTTCTATTCTTACGTTTTTCTTCATCTGTAAGTGTATGTTCATCAACGTGAGGCTGCATAAAATCAACTGCAAACACAGGATTTATAACATAAGCAATAATCAAAGAAGCAACAAGCGTTATGATCAAAGTTACAGGCAAGAAATACATAAACTTACCAATGATACCTGGCCAGAAAGCCAAAGGTACGAAAGGAGCAAGCGTTGTTGCCGTTCCAGAGAGTACAGGTAAGAAAACTTCACCTGCGGCTTCCTTAGCGGCTTTCTTAATAGGAACTTTTCCGTTGTCATATATCCTGTGTGTGTTTTCAATGACAACAATAGCATCATCAACCACAATTCCTAATGCCAACAAGAACGCAAAAAGCACAATCATATTGAGCGAGAAGCCAATAGTTGGCATAATGATAAATGCCAAAAAGCAAGACAAAGGCACAGACATTGCGACAAAGAACGCATTTGTAACGCCCATAAAGAACATCAAGATAATCACCACCAAAATAAAACCAATGATGATAGTATTGATAAGGTCGTGAAGTGTAACACGAGTTTCACGAGATTGGTCACCAGTCAAAACGACATTCAAAGATGTAGGGAACTTGCCTTCTTTCTTAAGTGTTTCTACAATTTCTCTGCAACCATCAGATGCCTGAATAAGGTTTTGTCCAGCTTTCTTAATGATGTTCAATGTTACAACATTTTTGCCATCAAGCCTTGCATAACTTTCTTTATCTTTATAATTGTCCACTACTTCCGCAATATCTCTCAAATAAACAGAGCCACCATTAGCAGAAGTAATAGCCATATTGCGTATAGTTTCCATATCTTTGAACTCTCCAGAGATATTGATAGAGCGTTTTACACCGTCCATTGTAACAGTACCGCCAGGAACGGTGCGGTTTTCCGCAGAAACAGCTTGTTCTATGTTGCCAAAGTTCACGCTTGCTGCTTCCATCTTATATTTATCTACATTTATCTGTATTTCTCTATCTCTTGCGCCCACAATATCTACACGAGTGATTTGTGGCAAGGCTTCAATGCGCTCTTCTGCTATTTCTGCAAAGGCTTTCAGCTTAGACAAATCATAATCTCCCGAGATATTGACAAATAAAATAGGTAAGTCAGAGAAATTTACTTCTTGTACGTTTGGTGGAGAAGGCAAATCCTTTGGTAAATCTTGTGCAGCTTTATCAACTGCATCTTTGATTTTCTGTTTTGCGGCATCTACATTGACAGATGTATTAAATTCAATGATGATGTTAGAAAAGTTTTGCAAAGAATTGCTAGTATATTTCTTAATACCACTAATTGATTTGATTTTTTCTTCAATAGGCTTCGTCACAAGGTTTTCCATATCCTTTGGCGCAGTACCAGGATAGATTGTACTGACATAGATAGTTGGCACTACAATATCAGGGAACTTCTCTTTGGGAAGATTGAAGTACGAATACACGCCCGTAATGCAAAGTAAGATAGTCATTACATAGATGGCGGTGCGGTTTTCTATTGCCCACGAGGAAACAAAGAACTCTTTTACTTTATCTAACATATTTGTATTTGTTTTATTGATTTTTATGTTGTTGATAATGTTATTTGCTTAAAACTTAACCAAATCTCCATCATTAAGGTCTTGATAACCTACAGTAATGAGCTTTTCTCCACCTGCAAGCCCTGTTTTTATCTCTGCAAGACGGTTATATATTTGCCCTACTTCCACTATTTTCTTACGGACAACCTTTTTACCATTTTCTTCTGATGCAATAAGAACAAAACTATGTTTTTCATCACTTTGTACAATGTTGATAGGAACAGTCATTGCACTCCCAGCCTGATAATCAACTATTTTTACAATAGTAACCATATTAGGACGAATAGACGCATCAATAGGAATAGCAACTTCAACCTTAAAACTTCTTGTCATTGGGTCAATTACTTGACTAAAGAACACTACTTTGCCTTTTAGCTCACGCTTTGTATCAGGAAGATATACAATTACATCACTTCCAACCTTTACAGAACCTGCATAGCGTTCAGCTACATCAGCAACGGCACGAACATCAGACATATTGACAACTCTTATGCCAGGCGCACCAGGTGCAGCGGCTTCTCCTACTTTCATATAGACGTTTTCAACTGTCCCAGAAATAGAAGAAACAATAGCCGTTTTGGTCATTTGTTGTTGCAAAGTAGCCATACTTAATTCTATGCTTTCCTTGTTGTTTTTTGCTTGTAAAAACTGAATTTCTGTACCAACTTTTTGTTCCCAAAGGGCTTTTTGTCTATCATAAAAAGTAGTAGCTAATGAAAGTCTTCCTCTCATTTCTTGCAGTTGTTGGTTCATTACGCCTGCATCAATCATTCCTACCACTTGCCCTGCACCTACATAATCTCCTTCTCTTACATAGACTGCCGTAACAACGCCAGGCATTTGTGCCGAGATATTAACATTCTTTTTAGAGTCAATCTTACCTTGAATTTCTATAAAGTGCTTAAAATCTCCACCTTTGACATCTTCCACTGCGACAAGTTTAACCTTAGCGTTAGAAGCGGCATCTTGACCTGTTTCTTTCTCTAACTTAACAATTTGTAAGTTAATTTCTTTTTGTTGTTTTCTTAACGCATCTAGTTGCGCCTTTTTGTCTTCACCTGCGCCTTTACCGCAAGCCGTAGCAAGCAAAGCAACAAGTATTAAAAAAGATATATTTTTCATAAAAAATGTTTATTATTTGTTATTTAAGATTGATGTTTCTGTTTGTTAGTCGTGGGGTATAAAACCCCACGTTACTGATTAAAAGCCTTATATGTAGCATCAATAGCGTAGGGTTTTATACCCTACGTCTATTAAAAACCTACTTTTTCCCTAATTTGCCTAGTGCCTTATCCAAATCTACCTTAGCAATGAGTGCATCATACAAAGCATTGTAATAATTTGTTTCAGCATCTTTTGCGGCAGCTTCTGCATTGGTGATTTCTATGTTAGAACCAACGCCTTGTTTAAATTTAATTTTTGTTATTCTCAACACTTCAGTAGCTAAAACTTGGTTTCTTTTTTGGATTTCCAGAGATGCTTGTGCGTTGGCAAGGGTTATTTTAGCTTGATTAGTTTGGAAATTGATAGCAAGTTCTAGGCTTTTCTTATCTTCATCAAGTTTAAGAAGTTCTATTTTACTTTGTTGGATTTTGTATTTCTTTTGCAAACCATCAAAAATAGGTACATCTAATCTTATCCCAAACAGTCCAAAATTAAACCAATTATTTTTAAAATCTCCCCACTGTTGAAAGTCATTTACTCCAGTATTAAAACCAGTTTGCAAAAAAGCAGACAAAGATGGCAAATATCCCCAACGCTTATTCTTCAAATCTAATAATAAAAGTTTGTTATTAGTTTCTAATAATGAATATTCAATGCGGTTTTTGTAATCTGCTTTTTCAGAAGTAGCTTCAGTATTAGTCATTTGATAACTAGTAATATCCCCCAGAACATCAAGCGTATTATCTGCAGGCATTCCCATCTGAAACTTCAATATTTCGTTAGAAAGTTGTATAATCCCTTCTATTTTTGTTTTTTCTGATTTGATATTATTCAAAGAAACCTCCAATCTATCTAAGTCTAATTGCTCCACAAAACCTTGTTTTTGAAGTTTTCTTGTATCAGAAAGAAAAGAATCCACTCTACTAATGTTGTTATCCAATAATTTTATACGTTCTTTATTCACAATAAGCAATAAATACGCTTTGGTAACATTCTCTGTAATGGTAATTTTGCTGGCTTCCAAACTCTTTGCAGAAAGTTGTTTGTAAGTATTAGCTGCCTGCAAACCTACAATATACGAACCACTAAAAAGCAACTGACTAACCTGCAAAGTGGCATTTCCTAGATAAGTTGTACCAAATTTTACACCTACTGGTGGCGAGCCTTCTGGCGCATTTGGGTTAAAAAACTTAGCTGGAAGAAAGCTTGTCTGGATTTTGTAGTTGTCAATAAACTGAATATTTCCATTGACTTGCGGAAGTCCTATGCTTATTACATCTTTGACACGAGCTTCTGCGCTTTGTATTTCTAGCTCTGCCTTACGGATAGTCGTGGCATTTTTATAAGCATATTCAAGGCATTGTTCTAACGTAAAAGAATTTTGCGTTGTACTTTTTTCTTGCGCTTGTGTGTGTGTAAGGCACATTAACATAAAAAGTGAAAAAAATAAATGTTTCATTTGTTTGGATTATTATAGAATTATATTATTTATCTTTAAAATATTCGTATTTCGTACTTCACACTTCGTACTTATTTGTGTCTTCTTGCTTTTATTCTAACGTCTGCACCAACAGCATTAAGCGCAGACAAAGAAAGTTCAAAACCTTTGTAGTAGCTTTCTTGGTGATAGCTTTTTGTTATTTGTTCCAAAAAGTGTGGTCTTAAGATTGAATTAACAACTCTTTTGACAGATTGTAGTTTTATTTTCATTGTGGTAGTTGATTTATTTGTTGATGTTTTTTGCTAAAAGCTCTTTTTTCATCATTTTTGCAATATCTTTTTCGTTTTTGTTATCACTTTTTTGCAGAGAATTGATGATATTTTCTTTTTCTGATGTTCGTTTATTTTGGCTAATTTTTTTGGTTGCTTTGATTTCTGTAACGACAATTTTAAAAGCCACAATTTCATTTATGAGTTTATTTTTATAGTTTTCTGGCAAATTATCCCATTGTGTCTTATAATCTTTCTCATAATTGTTTATCATCATCTCCAAAACGGCAATAGTTGGTGTTTTTCCTTCTATAATTTCTCCTTTTCCATAGGTATGCACTGCCATATAATTCCACGTAGGTACATTTATTTGACTTTCGTAATGCGTAGGCGAGATGTAGGCGTGAGGCTCTGCAAACACCACTAAAACCTGATTATTGGTTATTTCTTCCCATTGTTCGTTTGCTTTTGCAAAGTGCGAAAGCAATATAATTTCATCATTTTCTTGTGAGATTACGAAAGGTAAATGTGTTGCTTTCTGAAAATCATCTTTAACTGTAATAACGGTCGCAAAACTATAAGTTTTCATAAAACTTATCATTTCTTCTCTATCATTTATTGAATATTCTTGCGGTATATACATTTTTTATATGTGTGATGTATGATATATGATGTATTTTCTTGCTGTTAATTATATTTTATTTCATACTTCAAAACAACTCATTCATTTTAGTTTTATATTCTTCCATCATTTTATAGCCTTTTTCTGTAACTATTCCACGAATAAAATGATTAATAAACGTTGTTTGAACATCAACCATTTTGAATTTTGCAGGTGAAAATATTTCAGGGTTGCAACCAAGTTCTATTTGCTCTAACCTCATAATAGCCAATATTTCCACGTTAATATCTTCCCTATAAAAGCCCAGTTCTATTCCTTTATTGATGTTGTTTTTGATATGTTCCATAATAAAAGTGTTTTTATGTTCTTTCCAGCTATCAAATGCTTTTGGATAAAACTTTTTCAAATCAAAAAATAAACAAGGATTGATATTAGTAAGATTTTTTTTCATGTGCTTAGTCAGCATCATTATCTCATCAATAGGGTTGATAGCCTGCAAAAACATCTCTTCAATTTCTTTCATATCATTGATAAAATGATGTTTACTCACTTCTAACACAAGTTCATCTTTATCTTTAAAAAACTGATAAACCGTTTTTTTTGATACCCCCACCTCACGTGCTATCTCGTCCATAGTC
>JAYVHJ010000221.1:0-2261 GCA_043771315.1 Raineyaceae bacterium | reverse complement strand
GAAATTGTAAAAACAAAAGAAAAAGCAAAAACCAAAAAAGAACTTCTTTTTATCATAAAAGATGAAAAAGCAGGGCTAACAGCCCGTAAGCAGGCACTTAATTCGTTTTTGCAAAGAACTCCACGCCCTGAAGATATTGCAAAACACCCATTTGCAAAAGATAAATATGGCAAACCGCTTAATTATATACCTATAAGCCGTGTGGAAATGCTTATGGATATGGTTTTCCAGTTTTGGAGAGCAGAAGTCAAATCGGTGCAAATAGTCTATAATGCAGTAGCGGTAACAGTACGCCTGCATTATCTTGACCCAACTTCTAATGAATGGACGTTCCACGATGGCGTGGGTGCAGTGGACGTTCAAACGAAAAAAGACTGTTCTCCTAGTGATATGGCTATGATTGTATCTAGCGCAGTAATGAAGGCACTCCCCGCCGCTAAATCATACGCTATCAAAGATGCAGCAGGTAACATAGGAAAGATATTTGGACGTGATTTGAACCGTGAATTAAGCGAAAATTACATTGAGATTTTTGAAGTGCATACCGAATACGAAAATGATACAGAATAGCCCTGAATGGTATGAAGCCCGAAGACGTAAATTTACGTCTTCGGAAATATGGAAGTTAATGGGCGCAACAAAAGGTATCAATACAGAAACAGCCCAAACGTACATAATGGAGGTTTTTTTGGAACATAAGGGCATCTCAAAAGAACTAATAAGCACTAAGGAAATGGAGTGGGGACAACTTTATGAGCCACTTGCCTTCAAGAAATTTTCTGAAAAAGTTGCACCACTGCAAAAAGCAGGTTTTGAGCAATATAATGATTTTTGGGGTGGAAGTGCTGATGGTATTGGTGATGGTTTTGTGTGGGAAGTGAAATGTCCTTATAATAGCGCAATTCATATGAAATACCTTGCTAGCATACAAGATGCAAAAACATTATACGCTGAAAAAAAAGAGTATTATTGGCAAATTCAGTCAAATATGTTAATTAACAAACTAGATTATGGTATTTTTTGCACGTTTTACCCACGCTTACCCCTGCGTTTGGCGTTACATTACGCTGAAATTCAAGCAAATAAGGACGACTTTGACAAAATGGAAACTAATGTTTTTGCAGCGCAAAAGCAGGTAACGCAAATGCTGGAAAAAGTCCTAAATCCTATTCAAAGGTACTCTATTCCAAAAAACTAACATTCACCAGCGCACCTTTGCATTTTCCAAAGGTGCGCTTAAATAATACGACAAATGGCACATACAACAGAAAGAAAAATGTATTGTCCTGAAATGGATATTACGAAGCCTTTATGCAATCTTGCTAAGTACTCTTTTTATGACGACTTTTTGGAAAAGGACGTTGTTTTTTACCATTGCGAATGCAATCAGGGTTTTTAATAGCAGATTTAGCGAAACAAGCGAATATGATAAATTCCTCTAAACAATACAGATATGAATAAGGCAAATACAATATTCACTATGAGTGATTTTTTAACGGGAAAAAGATTTGTGGTAAAATTAGGTATGATGAGATGTGAGTTTACTTATCAACCGTTTGGGAAAGGGAAAGGATTCTTGAAAGGTTCACCCGAAAATTACAAAGTATTATCCGTTGATAAAGAAGGCTTTTGCATTGATAATAATGGTGCAGTCTATAAAGAATTTCGTAACTGCAAACTTGTAGAAGAAGATGAGGAATAGCATTTTGATACAGCTCACGCAAGTATGGCAAGAGAAACCGCAAAAAATCACTTTTGCGGTAGCCATAAATACGTTTTTAGATAGTTTTGAACGTATTTTTGAAGTAGATAATCTACTTCCTTCACTTGCAAAAGATATGTTCAGTAGCTTTTTAATGCAATACGAAACAGAAAAGCAACTGGAAAGCAAAAAAGCACCTTTTGAGCAAATTGAGCCACAAAAGCAAAAGCAAAATGATAGCTTTATTTGTGAGTGTGGCGCAAAGTTTACAACAGTCCAAGCGAGAAGCGGACATAAAAAGAAATGTAAATTATGAAAATACTAATAGCGTGTGAATATAGTGGAATAGTCCGTGATGCGTTCACTAAAAAAGGTTTTGACGCCACAAGTTGTGATATTTTGCCTAGTGATACGCCAAGACAACACTATGAAGGAAACGTACTAGATATTATTGGTGAAGGGTGGGACGTAATGATAGCGTTTCCACCTTGCACCTATCTAAGTAGCGCAGGGTTACATTTTTGTAATATTGAAAAGCACGGACTAAAAGCAGTTGAAC
>JAYVHJ010000220.1:0-1645 GCA_043771315.1 Raineyaceae bacterium | reverse complement strand
ATAAGGAATAACAAAATAACCATCAGCTAAACCCTGCATCAGCGCACTTGCGCCCAATCTATTTGCTCCGTGGTCAGAAAAATTAGCTTCTCCTAATGCGTAAAGTCCTGGAACTGTTGTCATTAAGTTGTAATCTACCCACAAACCACCCATTGTATAATGTACTGCTGGGTAAATCATCATTGCAGATTTATACGGATTTTGGTCAGTAATTTGTTGGTACATTTCAAACAAATTACCATATTTAGCAGCAATAAGTGCTTCTCCATCACGTTTGATGGCATCTGTAAAATCAAGATAAACGCCCAAACCAGTTTTTGCTACGCCACGCCCCTCATCACATACATACTTGGCATTGCGTGAGGCAACATCACGAGGCACAAGATTACCAAATGCAGGATATTTTCTTTCCAAAAAGTAATCTCTTTGTTCTTCTTTCAAATCAGCTGCTTTTAGTTGTCCGTTTCTGATTTTTTCAGCATCTTCTTTTGTTTTTGGCACCCAAATACGCCCATCATTTCTAAGAGATTCAGACATCAAAGTTAGCTTTGATTGGTGGTCACCAGAAACAGGGATACAAGTAGGGTGAATTTGCGTAAAACAAGGATTGGAGAATACTGCACCTCTTTTATGCGCTCTCCAAGCAGCAGAAACATTAGAACCCATTGCATTAGTTGAAAGGAAAAATACGTTTCCGTAGCCACCAGTACAAAGCAAAACTGCGTGTGCAGAATGGCTTTCAATTTTGCCTGTTACAAGGTCTCTTACCACAATTCCACGAGCTTTGCCATCAACGACAACCACGTCCATTAATTCTGTACGTGTGTACATTTTGACTTTCCCAGTAGCAATCTGACGACTAAGCGCAGAATAAGCACCAAGAAGTAGTTGCTGTCCAGTTTGTCCTTTCGCATAAAAAGTACGTGAAACTTGCGCTCCACCAAAAGAACGGTTTGCCAAAAGTCCGCCATATTCACGAGCAAAAGGCACGCCTTGCGCCACGCATTGGTCAATAATATTGATAGAAACTTGCGCCAAACGGTACACATTTGCCTCTCTTGACCTATAATCACCACCTTTTATAGTATCATAAAATAAACGGAAAATACTATCACCATCATTTTGATAGTTTTTAGCCGCATTTATACCGCCTTGCGCTGCAATAGAGTGCGCTCTGCGTGGGCTATCCTGATAACAAAATGCTTTTACATTATAGCCAAGTTCTGCTAGCGAAGCCGCTGCAGACGCTCCCGCAAGCCCAGTGCCTACAACAATAACGTCATATTTACGCTTATTAGCAGGGTTTACGAGTTTCATATTGAACTTGTGTTTTTCCCATTTTTCAGCGAGTGCGCCTGCTGGGACTTTTGATTCTAGCTTCATTTTGTGAATATATTTTGAGAATTTATTATGTTTTTTGTGTTGATATTGTACTTTTATGGTTGCTTTATTGTCTTCTTTTATTTAGAAATAACTTTTTGGACTTTAAAATGTTTTTGATTTCTTAGTGATATTTAGGTATAAATTGTATAATTATTCTTTGATATTTCAGTAAATTTTTTATTTTTTTCTATTGATAAAATTTCTAAATCAAGTTGCTGACTTTCCACAATTTCTCCAAATCTACTATTTCCTTCATTAGTTT
>JAYVHJ010000219.1:0-5790 GCA_043771315.1 Raineyaceae bacterium | reverse complement strand
CTTGTGCCAAAGCCAAAAAATCATTCTCACCAAAAACCCTAAAACTATCTACCAAACCCTTGATAGTCAGCCCATTCCAACCTGCAATAATTTTATCATCTGTATTTGGTCTTATGCGTGTGTTGCGGTAAGCAAGTAATTTTTCATTCCAAACGTTTGCTTTATTTTTCAAAGTAGTTTCTTTAAAACCAACATCTTGATGTAAGATATTTTGGTTATGTTCCCAATTTCCCTTAAATTTAACATTATAAAATGCTAAACAAAGTTTTATTTCTTCTTCTGATAAATCTTTCAAAACATTTCTTACTTCCTTTTCTGTAAAAATATAAAACTTCCCTTCAACTCCTTCAGAATCAGCATCTAATGCTGCGTAAAAAGCGTTTTCTGGGCTTAACATTTCTGATTTTAACCAACTTACAGTCTGAAAAATTATTGCTTTAAAAAAATCCTTTTGTTCTTGATTTTTTGTGTTTTGATAGGCTTCTGCATATAAGGAAAGTAGCTGTCCGTTGTCGTAAAGCATTTTTTCAAAGTGTGGCGCAAACCATTTTTCATCAACAGAATAACGAGCAAAACCTCCGCCAATTTGGTCATAAATGCCCCCTTTTCCCATTTTTTCTAATGTAAGAAAAGTATGGTTTCTTATATTATTTTTACTGTCATTTTCTTGTTCAGTTTCATATATAAGCATTGAGCATCTCAATAAAAAAACATAAATAGAAGGCATTGGAAACTTTGGAGAGCGGTCAAATCCGCCATTCACACTATCAAAAGTAGCTGATAATTGCACCGCCATTTTGATAACATTTTCTTTCAAAAACTCGTTTTTTTGAGTATTTAAGCCATATTTTGAGATTTCAGAAGTGGCAATATTTTTAGTAAATTCATTAGCAGATTCCGTTAGTTCTTTTCTATTTTTAGCAAAAGCAGTAGCAATATTTTTCAAAATCCCTGCCCAATCATTGGGACGAAAATAAGTACCACCATAAAAAGGCTTCTGATTAGGCAACAAAAAGACATTCAAAGGCCAACCGCCTTGTATGCCCATAGCCTGCAAAGCGTCCATATAAACGGCATCAACGTCTGGGCGTTCTTCTCTATCAATTTTTATACATATAAAATATTGGTTCATTATTTTTGCAATAGCCTCATTTTCAAATGATTCACGTTCCATTACGTGACACCAATGGCAAGCAGAATAACCAATACTGACTAAAATTGGCTTATCTTCTGTTTGTGCTTTTAGTAACGACTGCTCGTTCCAAGCGTGCCAATGCACAGGATTATGAGCGTGTTGCAACAAATAAGGGCTAGTTTCTTGTGAAAGCAAGTTCATCTTTTGAGGTGTGAAGTGTGAGGTATGAAGTGTGAAGTAAATATAAATAAATGTATTATTTTTTTGTATTTACCTTATAATCTTATAAATCTGATTTAGACAAAAATATAGCAAAAAAACGACAAAATAAGCTTTATTTTGTCGTTTTAATAAGTTTTTGATTTAAGAATTATATTTTTTAGAAAATTTCGTAATTGATAATTCGTAATTCGTAATTGAAAAATTAGTAGGTCTGGAATTCAAACGGCACACTTACAAGTTCTGAAAACTCTCCTCCTGCTTCTTCCATATCCTCGTCGTCGTCGTGATAACACCATACGACTTTTGCACCTTTTACGGCTTCTATTTTAGCAAGCAAATCCAAAATAAGTTTTGAAGATGCCGTATTAAAGTATTCTAATTTGAAATAGAAAGACGTTTCAGGGTTTGGGCTTGCACTATAGTCATTTACCCACTTAATGATTGGGTGATAAAACTCTGAAGCATCTTCAGGAAGCGACCGTCCAGAGAGTTCAAAGATTTCATTGGTTTTGTCAAAAAGGATTTTTGGCGTTTCCTCTGTGCTTTCTATGTTGATAACTTCCATATTTATTGTATTCTTATTGCTGAATTTATTGCTTGATAATGTTATTAAATTGTTTGACAAATATTGTGATTTAGTCTATTTTTGGCTTGTTATTAGTTAGTCACCACCATTACGAGGGACAACAGTACGCAAAGCAAAGAAAGAAAATTCATCATTGATGGGCGCAAAATCAAAGCCTAATTTATTACCAGATTTACGAGCCATATCCACAAAACCAAGACCTGCGCCTCCTTTTTCTGAAATTTCACCATTTTTGATAATTGACTTATAAAGTTCTTTCAATCCTTCTTTATCCAAGCTATTTACTTGCTCTAGTTTTGATGACAAAGATTTTACTACTGTATTACGGATAGGATTACCAGATGTAACAATATATTCATTTGCCTGCTTTCCTAGCATAAAAATAGCGTTATTACGTAAGCCATCTTCATCTTTCTCATTCAAATCTTCTGCGTGTTTTACAATATTTTGCAAACACTCCACCATTACGTTAAATACTTTTCTTTTTACATTGGCAGACTCACCAATAGAGTCCATATTTCTTTCTGCCATTGCTAACACAGATTTGGTAATTTCTTGTGTAAATTCACCTTCATAAACAATGATAAGATTATTAGCCAACATTGTCTTATGCAAATCATAGACATATTTCATATATACGTAGGAAGTTTAAAAAGATTAACTTAGATTTTTAATTTGGACGTTAAATTAGCATTATTTTTTTTAACTACAAAACAATAATTTTCAGTTTTTTTAAATATTTTTTTTATGCTTATTTAAGTTCTTATAAATCAAATACTTACAGTTATTTTATTTTCAGATAAAAATAAAATAATTACGAGAGCAATTACAAATTATCAATTACGTTACATTTTTAATTATTTATAATTTTTAATTCATAACTGAATTTTCTTATCTTTTTATTGCATAGTTTGGCACGTAACACTCGCTAAAAACCCAAAATACATTTTAATATTTTTTCAAAATAAATAAAAAACACTCTTCAAATCTTAGGTTTGAAGAGTGTTTTTTGTTATCCTAATCTACATTTACAGAAGGTAATCAGTCTTTTGTAAAAGTGTCATTTTTGCTGACAAAGCATTTGTTTATTGTTTAGCTAATCTTTTCAAGATTCTGCCTTTTGAAGTTTCTACTTCCATCAAATAGATGCCATTAGCAAATTTATCAAGAGAAATAGTCATCAAATTACCATTTGCGCTATTGTTATTTTCAGAAGTAAATACAACTTTACCTTGTGCGTCATAAACACGTACAGAAGATTTAGCCATATTGATTGTGCCAAAATCAACATTAAAATCACCACTGGAAGGATTAGGAGAAACTTTAACCAAATTAGCCAAAGAATTATCTACACTTGTAATAGCATTAAGTCTGACAGTTAAGTTATAACCAATAGTAGTAGAACAATTATTAGGTGCAGGCGTTTTAGCAGTTACTAAAAAAGTAATATTAGCAGGCAACGTAGGCGTTCCAGAGATAACTCCTGTATTTGCATCTAAAGAAAGACCAGCAGGTAAAGCAACAGATGTACTAAACGTGTAAGTTGCACCAACACTACCACCAGTAGCTGTGAAAGTATGTGTGTAAGGTGTACCTACAATAGCCTCAGCCAAAGCAGCAGTACCTAATACTACAGGAGTACAATTAGGAATAATTCCAAAAGTATAAGATTGTGCAGCAAAACAAGCAACTGTTTGTGTAGCAGTAACCACATAAGTAGCAGATGCAGTAACAGCAGTTGGTGTACCAGAAATAGCACCAGTAGCAGCGTTAATACTCAAACCAGCAGGCAAAGCAGGCAAAACACTATAAACAATAGTACCAGTATTACCTGTTACACCAGCATTTAAGCTATAAGCAGTAGCGACAATACCACCAGTAGCCGTTGTAACACCAAATACAAGTGTAGGGCAAGCAACTACAATAGAATATACTTTAGTTTGAGTACAACCTGCACCATTTGTAAGGTTTATTGTAAAGTTAGATGTACCTGTAGTGGTTGGTGTACCAGAGATAACACCAGTAGCAGCTACAAGTGTAAGACCAGCGGGCAAAGTACCAACACTAACAGACCAAGCAGGCGTTCCAATAAGTCCTAATTGTGTAAGTGTTTGAGAGTAAGCAGTACCAACAACACTATTAGCAAGTGTAGCAGGATTTATAGTAATTCCAGCACAAGCCACCGCAAAAGTATAACCTTGTGTAAGACTACAAGTACCTTGTGTGGCAGTTACGGTATAAGTAGCTGATGCAACAGGTGCAGTTGGTGTACCAGAGATAGCACCAGTTGTGCTACTAATACCCAAACCAGCAGGCAAAGCAGGAGAAACAGAATAAACAACACTTTGTGTATTGCCAGTAACACCAGCATTTAAACTATAAGCAGTACCAATAGTTGCACCAGTAGCAGTTGTAACACCAAATACAAGTGTAGGACAAGCCACAGAATAATTATAAACGGCAGTGCCAGTACAACCACCAATACTAGCCGTAGCAGTAATAGTAAATGAAGTAGCTGCTGTAGCTGTTGTTGGTGTACCAGAAATAACACCAGCAGAAAGTGTAACACCAGCAGGTAAAGCACCACTTGTAACGGCATACGTATAAGTAGCACCACTTACACCACTAGCACCTAATGTAATATTGCTAATAGCAGTACCAACTACATAACTTTGTGTTGTAGGTGTTGGTGTAACGGTAACAGTAGGACAAACCACAGCAAAAGTATAACCTCGTGTAACATTACAAGTACCTTGAGTAGCAGTAACTGTATAAGTAGCTGATGTGGTAGCAGCAGTTGGCGTACCAGAAATAGCACCAGTTGTACTACTAATACTTAAACCAGCAGGCAAAGCAGGAGAAACAGAATAAACAACGCTTTGTGTATTACCAGTAACGCCAGCATTTAAGCTATAAGCAGTACCAACTGTTGCACCAGTAGCACTTGTAACACCAAACACAAGTGTAGGACAAGCCACCACAATAGAATAAACTTGTATTTGTGAACAACCAGAACCGCTTGTTACACTTACTGTAAAGCTAGCAGTACCAACCGTAGTAGGAGTACCAGAAATAACACCAGTAGCACCAGCAAGTGTAATACCTGCAGGCAAAGCACCAGCACTAATAGACCAAACAGGTGTACCTACAAGACCAGTTTGGGTGATTGTTTGAGAATAAGCACCACCAATAATACCATTAGGTAAACTAGTAGGACTAATAACAATGCCTGTAGCAGGTTGTGTAATGGTAAAAGATTGTGTTTTTGTACAACTGTTAGCATCTGTAATAGTACAAACATAAGTACCAGCAGCTAAACCACTAGCAGTTGCAGTAGTTGCAGCACTAGCACTCCAAGAAAAAGTATAAGGAGCAGTCCCATCAACTACGGTTACAGTTGCAGTACCATTAGCACCACCAAGACAACTAACGTTAGTTTGTGAGGGAATTGAATTAAGTGGATTAATAGGTTGAAAAATAGTAAAAGATTGCGTTTTTGTGCAACCATTAGCATCTGTAATAGTACAGACATAAGCACCATTAGTCAAACCGCTTGCTGTCGCACTTGTTCCACCGCTTGGACTCCAAGAATAAGAATAAGCACCAGTTCCACCACTTGCTACTACAGTTGCAGTACCATTAGCACCACCAAAGCAACTTACATTAGTTTGGGAGAATGTATTAGTAATTACAGTAGCAGGTTGTGCAATAGTAAAAGATTGAGTTTTTGTACAACCATTAGCATCTGTAATAAGTGCTAGGACTTAATTATTTATGTAATTATTTAAAAATAATAGTTATCTTTGCGTTATGCAAACACGACATATAAAATTAACAGAAGCAGAAC
>JAYVHJ010000218.1:0-7150 GCA_043771315.1 Raineyaceae bacterium | reverse complement strand
AAATTATATGAGATTATTCTAAATAACACAAAAATGAAATCATTATATTACCCCAAAAACATCATCAAAAGCATTTTTTTGCTGATACTCTTCTTTTTTTCTGCTTATTTTGCTATTGCTCAGCAATGCACCACCAAAGCACCAGATAAAAGTATTATATGTGGTACAAGTGCTGCAGTTAAACTTGATACTAGTTCTCCCACAAGCTACGAACCACAACCAAATCTCTCGCCTGCGCCTGTGGATATGTCTGTGATAGGTATTGACGTTATCCCCCTGCTTATCAACCCAGATGGTCAACAAGCACTTGATGATGACCTTACTTCACCTATTTCTATTGGTTTTCCTTTTATTTTTTATGGTAATACTTATAATGATGCTATCATACAAACTAATGGTATTGTAGGCTTTGGCCCAGCTTTTACCTATGAGGGGTATCAGCCAATGAACATTCCTGTTCCTAGTCCTCTCCCACCTAATAACTATGTTGCAGGTATGTATGCAGATATTGATTTGGGTAGAGGTGGTACACTAAAATATGCCAGAACAGGTACTGCTCCTAACCGACAATTTGTGGTTGAATTCAGAAATGTCAGACCTTATACTGGTACTGCGCCTGGTACTGCATCTTTTCAAATTATACTTAATGAAAATGGGACTTTTGATGTAACTATTCTGCAACTTTCTGCTGGTTGGCTTTCTACAACTTCTGGTGCATTAATGACTTGTGGCGCAGAAAACATAGATGGTACCATTGCAAATACTGTTCCAGGAAGAAATAGAACAGATTGGATAACTAATGGTGTGGATATTACTAGCCCGAACTCTTGGATTTTCTCTGCTGTTACTTGCACTTTTATCAACTGGACAAATCCTTTAAATGGTACCATACTTTCTACAAACACCAATTATACTGTAAGCCCTAAACCGCTTGTAACAACTTCATACAGAGCTTCTTGGCAATGTGGAGCTAAAATATGTGAAAAAGATGCTACTGTAACCGTAACACCTCCCACACTTAAAGATATACTTGTAACCAATAATACAAATTGTACAGCGACTGGCAATGGTAGTATTGATTTTACAACCAATCTCCCAGATGGTATTTATACACTAGATTACCTCTTGGATGGGGTTCCTAAAAGCTCTTCTGTTACTGTTGCTAGTGGCGTAGCAACATCTCTTACAGGCTTAGAAGCGGGAACTTATACAGGATTTTCCTTGCCTTCATTTACGCCCCCTACGGGTTGTAATGTAGATTTGCCTACAACTATTACTATAACCAAAACACTTGCTGTTCCTACAACAGACACTGTTCCTGCAATTAATTGTCCTAACACAACACTTATACTGACCAACTCAGAGACAAGTGTGGTTGGTACAACCATAAATTGGTATTCTGCTCCAAATGGAGGAGGTACGCTTTTGGGTACAGGTACAACGCTAAGTGTTGCGCCTAAGGTTACTACTACTTATTATGTACGTAGAGAAAGTGTTACTTGTGGCGTCTCTGCAGATAAAGTGATAGTGGTCAATGTAAGAGCATTTGTATATGCTGCTAATGCTGCTAGTGCTACTACTTATTGTGTGGATAAAGACGGTTGGAATCATTTTTATAATGCATCTAATCAAATCATTTTTTCTGTCAAAGGTAATCTTGGTGCAGGTGTGCCACAAGCAACCATTAGTCTAAATGCTTCATCTTATCAGTCACCAAATGCTACGCCTAATTGCGCTGCTCCTGCTGATGAAAAATTTGAAATGGCTCGTTCTTGGGATTTTAGCTTGGGTGCAGGCGTGCCAACTGGTACGTATGATGTTCGTTTTTATTATACAAATGCAGAACGCCAAGCAGTAGAAACGGCAGCTACTAATTGGATTTCCGCTAATCCTAGTTGTAATTATGGTTATAAATACCTGAATGCAGGCACGCCTGATTTTGCAAATAGTGGTTTCTTTTGGTTTAAAAATGTTGCTGGAAATTATAGTGCGCCTACGTATGATGCTTTGCATCTTGCAGGTACGACAAGTAGTACAGAAACAGGTGGGACAGCTAATTATGCGGAAATTACAGGAATCACGAGCTTTTCTGGTGGTTCTGGTGGGGTGATTCTTACGCCTATTGTGCCACTTCCTGTTACTCTGCTTTCTTTTTCAGGTAAAAGAATAAATAGTAATCAAATAAAACTCACTTGGGAAACTGTAGCAGAAATCAATAATGCAGGTTTTGAGATAGAATTTGCTACTAATGCCCGTGATTTTGAAAAAATTGCGTTCCAGCCTGCACAAGGAAATAGCAAAACAGTAGCCACGTATCAACAAAATATCAATAATACTATTGGAGGATATTTTAGGCTGAAACAAATAGATAAAGACAAAAAATATAATTATTCTAAGATTATTTATATTGAGGGTACAAATGATGCCGTTATTCGTATTTATCCAAATCCTACAAAAGATAATCTTACCATTGATTTGGGAGAGTTTAAGGCAACAGATGAGGTAAAAGCAACTTTCAGAAATGTGCTTGGCGTGCAAGTAACGGAACTTTCTCTTACTAAAACGCAAACAGAAATTTCACTTGGAAATCTTCCAAAAGGTATTTATATGGTGCAAGTAGTTAAAAATGGTAAAATGATTGTGGAGAAAATTGTTTTGCAATAGAAATTATAAGAAAAGAAGATACAGATTTTCCAAATCTTGAAGATTTGGGAAATTTCTTTTTTCGCCAATTATTAAAAAATAAAAAGAATAATCCAAAATTCAAAACAAAAAAATATGAGCAACGTCCTAGTTCACCTAGAAAACAACATCAAAACTATTGCTTTTGATAACGTAAAACGCAAAAATGCTATCACCAAAACAATGGTTGAAATGCTTCATAAGGCTATTTTGGAGAGTGAAACAGACGGAACTCGTGTCATTATTCTTACTGGTGAAGGAGATAATTTTTGTAGTGGTGCGGATTTGATGGCAGGTGAAGATTTGGCAGACGTTACCAAATACCTTCAAAATACTGTAAATCCTGCTATTTTGGCTATGAGAAACACTAATTTGCCTATTATTGCAAAAATAAGTGGCGTTTGTGTGGGTTTGGGCTTTAATCTTGCACTTGCTTGTGATATGCTTTTTGCGGCTGATGATGCTCGTTTTAGTCAGATTTTCACTAATATTGCGCTTTCTTCTGACGGTGGAGGGGCTTTTTTCTTGACTAGACGTATTGGTTACTATAAAGCGTTTGAACTGATGACTATGGCTACTGTTTTTTCTGCAGAAGAAGCTAAAGCGTTTGATTTTCTGAACAAAGTTTGTCCTAAAACAGAACTCAACGACCTTGTAAATACGTATGCCAAACACTTAGCAGAAGGTCCTTTTATTGCGCTCAAACACACCAAAGCTAATATTAGAGAAGGAATGAATGGCAATTTGGAAAGTACGTTGGCACTAGAAGCAATTAACCAAGGAGAGAATTTTAAGGCAAAAGATTTTATGGAAGGCGTGGCTGCTTTTATGCAAAAACGCAAAGCAAACTACACAGGAGAGTAAAT
Source organism: Raineyaceae bacterium (assembly GCA_043771315.1). GTDB lineage: Bacteria > Bacteroidota > Bacteroidia > Cytophagales > Thermonemataceae > JANYGM01. The sequence goes on along the minus strand of JAYVHJ010000218.1, from coordinate 3,602 downwards.
TCAATTACGAATTACGACAAAAAAAATCATAATTCACAATTATTTACATCAAAGAGATTTTTTTCACTAAGACTTCGTTGATACGTATGTACGACTCTTGTGTCCAACCTGCTACGTGAGGAGTGAAAATAACATTTTCTAGTGCTAAAAGTGCATCAAAAGTGCTTTTTTGAGCATTAGAAAGTGTTTTTAGTTTTTCGTTTTCTAAGACATCAAGACACGCACCCAATATTTTGCCATTTTGAAGATATTTCAGAAGTGTTGCTAGTGGCAAAACCTCGCCACGTGACGTATTTAAAACAAAAATATTTTTCTTAAAACTCTCAAAAAATGTATCATTAGCCATATTACGGCTTTTTTCATTCAGAGAAACGTGAAAAGAAACAATATCAGCACGTTCAAAAATCTCTTCTAAACTACTTTCTTTATAATTATTTTGAGCGTTATTTTCTTTCTGATTTCTTTCATTATCTTTTTGATTTTCAGAAAGATAATCATCTTTTTGTAGGTCATAAGTAAGGATTTCCACACCAAAACCGCTCAATTTTTGCGCCAAACTTTTGCCTACATTGCCAAAACCAATAATAGCAAAAACTTTACCCATTAGCTCCAAACCACGGTTTTGTTCACGTTCCCATACGTAGTTGTGTATTTGTGTATTTGCGCTATTTATTTTGTTGAAAAGTGCCAAAATAAGCCCAATAGTATGTTCCGCAACGGCATCTCTGTTGCCTTCTGGAGCATTTAGAAGTTGAATATTACGTTTTTTGACTTCCTCCAAATCAATGCCATCAACGCCAGAACCTGCACGAGCAATAAAAGTTAAATTTGTTGCTTTTTGAAAAAAAACTTTATCCAAAATCATTTTACTTCTAACAATAACGCCCTCATAATCAACTATTTTAGCTAAAATTTCTTCTTTTGTAATTTCAGGTGCATAATCATAACTGATACCAATATTTTCAAGCATTGGCATCAGAGAAAGGTGCATTTGGTCTATGATAAGGACTTTTTTCAAGATAAATTAAATAAAATAGGTCAAATAATGTATTTTACCTCACACTTCAATTATTTTTTCTTTTTAGATTTTTTAAACGGTTTTTCTTTTGTTGCAAAATCAGCATCTTTTAGTAATTGTTTCCAATTGTCGTTTACGTCTTCAGAAAGTGCCAAAGTTTCACGGTAATCCGCTTTTTGTACTGTGGTTTGTGTGATTTTATTCTCCAAATAGCCTTCAATTTCCACTAAAATTGGTTTTTCTTCCTCACTACAAAACGAAATAGCAAAACCTTTTTTGTCGCCTCTACCTGTGCGCCCAACCCTATGCACGTAGTTTTCAGGGATTTCGGGCAAATCATAATTTACGACATAATCCACGCCTGCAATGTCCATTCCTCTTGCGCTCACATCTGTAGTAACTAAAATCCGCACCACACCATTTCTAAAATCTTCAATAACTTCTAAACGGTTTTCTTGTTCTTTCCCTCCGTGCATCATTAAAACAGGTATATTTACACGTTCCATTGCCTTGCTTATGCGTTCCACACGTACACGAGTACGAGCAAAAACAAGGATTTTTTTAGTAGGATTTTCGTTGATAATTCTTTCTAAAAACGCCCTTTTGTCGTCCATTTCTACAAATAAAATAGAATGTGTTACGTTTTTGGAAACTGGGTCTTTTGGTGAGATTTGAATACGTATAGGATTCCAAACAATAGAATAAGCTAACTCTTTGATTTTCTTGTTGATAGTAGCAGAAAAAAACAAAGTTTGATGTTTTTTTGGGATAAGTTTAATCACATCTCTAATATCTCTGATAAAGCCCAAATCAAGCATCAAATCTGCCTCGTCAAGCACCAAAATCTCCACAAAATCCAAATCAATATGCCCCTGACTTTGCAAAGAAAACATACGACCAGGCGTAGAAACAAGTACATCAATACCTTCACCCAAGCTCAAAACTTGCTCTGTTTGCTCTATTCCGCCATAAAGTGCAAAAATATTGAGTTCTGTGTATTTCCCTAGCTTTTGGAAAACATCAGCTATTTGTATGCAAAGTTCACGTGTAGGCACCATTACGAGGCACTTTATACGAGTTTTGGAAATATTTTGAGCATATTTTTTGGTAGCATTTCTGTTGTTATTTTCTGCAAAATTTTCTATATTTTTGATATTTTTTTTCTTTCTTTCTTGAAGAAGATGCAGAATAGGAATAGCAAAAGCCCCCGTTTTTCCTGTGCCTGTTTGTGCAATAGCAAGCACATCTTCCCCATTGAGAATGGAAGGAATAGCCTTAAACTGTATGTCTGTGGGTCTTTTGAATTGTAACTCTTCCAGACTTTGCTTTATTTCTGCAGAGATACGGTATTCTTCAAATTTCATAATTTTTTAGAAATAATGTTTTACTTTCACTTGGCAAGTGAGTTTAGCACAAAAGTACACAAAAAAATGGTTTTGTAGTTACCAAATAACGTAATTAGTTCTTTGTTAAATAAATAAAATAAAAAAGTTGTCAAAAATTTTTATTTCTTAATTTTTCTAACTTACTTTGCACTAAGATTTCTATCCAACTTTTTCTTAAAAATATCCTAAAAAACATAACTATTTTATCTAAAACGTAATAATGAAAAAACTACTCAATACTATTTTTGCCCTTGCTATTGTCGTGGGTACTCTGTCTAGTTGTGGTGATAAACCTAAAACAGATGAAAAAAAAACAAATGACCTTGCTATCAATAAAGAATATGACGACCAGCACGCAGATTACCAAAAAGAGCAAATAGCAATGGCTGATGAACATAAGAAATTTGATGATTTGTTTAATGCAATGAAAACAGAACACGCAAGAGTTGCGCCTGCACCAACTGCTGAATATGACTCTCTTATAGCTAACCAACAGAGATTACTTGACCAACATTCAAAAATGGTAAGTGAAAATGTAGCTTTTTTGAATGAACACGCTGAAGTAGTAAAACAACACGCAGAAAATAAAATTTCTGATAAAGATATTCAAGATAAAAGTGTGGTACTTCACAAAAAACACAAAAAAAGCTCTGATGACCATGATGCCCTCGTGAAAAAATATGAAGAACTCAACAAAAAGCATTTAGAGTTTATCACAAAAGCAGGCGGAAAAACTGATTTCGCACCAAAAGAAACTGAAATGAAAGCAGATTCAACTAAAAAATAAGTATCAAATAATTTGATAAAACCATAAAAATAAAGCGGTGATATTTGTATCACCACTTTATTTTTGAGAAATAGTGTAAAAAAACGTAATTTTTAATTCGTAATTGCAACGATTTGGTTGTTTTCTCTCCTGCTTTTTCCCAGTCCACAATGCCACCACCAAGATGAAAAACTTGCTTAAAACCTGCTTTTTTCATTATATCTAACGCCTTACTGCTGCGCCCACCCACTTTGCAATAAAGCAAATAGGTTTTGTTTTTATCCATTTTAGCAATATTTTTATTAAAACTATCTTCTTGCATATTTTCCAAAATAGCGTTTGGCAAGTGTTCTTGTGCGTATTCTTTAGGAGTCCGTACATCTAAGATAACCACATTTTTATCTTCTTTGATTTTTTTAGAAAATTCCGCTAC
>JAYVHJ010000217.1:0-14317 GCA_043771315.1 Raineyaceae bacterium | reverse complement strand
AGAGGCGAAATTGCAAGTAAAACAATAGCCGCAATCAAAGGAACTATAACTACTATTTTGAAAAAATCAGAAATAGAATAAGCATCACTATCTCCAATAAAGCCAGACAACCAACCACCAAGATAATTACCACAACCAGAAGCTACAAACCAAATACCAAACATCAGCCCAAAGAAACGAGGCGGAGAAAGTTTATTGATAAATGACAAGCCAACAGGCGACAAACATAATTCTCCCATTGTGTGTAGGCAATATGCACCCAAAAGCCACATCATACTGACTTGTGCAGCATTTGCACCTTGTGGAATACTACCAGCACCCACCACCAAAACTGCAAAACCTAGAGCTACCAACAAAAGCCCTAATGCAAACTTTACTGCTCCATTTGGATTCATATTTTTTCTATCCAAAAACACCCAAAGTATAGAAAATAAGGGAGCTAACATAAAGATAAACATAGAATTAACAGACTGAAACCAAGTTGCTGGCACTTCAAAACTGCCTAACATTCTATCCGTATAATTTTTTGCAAAAATACTCATAGAAGAGCCTGCTTGCTCAAAAGATGCCCAAAATATGATAGAAAAGAAAGATAAAATACAGGCAACTGCTAATTTTTGCTTTTCTACAACTGTAAGTGGCTGATTATCAGCTAATTCTAGTTCTTTTGATTTTTTGACTAATGCCAAACCAACATCTCCAAGATGTTTCTGTGCCATATAAAAAATGACAAGTCCTGCAATCATACCTACCCCAGCCGCCATAAAACCATAGTGCCAAGCTATTTTCTCTCCTAAATATCCGCAAATAATAGCTCCCAAAAACGCTCCAATATTGATACCCATATAAAAAATAGTATAGGCAGAATCTTTAAGTGCGCTACCATTAACATAGTATTGCCCAACCATAGAAGAAATATTAGGCTTAAAAAGACCATTTCCAACTACCAGCAAGCCCAAACCTAAATAAAAGAATGGAATAGACTCTGAATATGCACCAAACGCCAACGTAAATTGTGCCGCAGCCATCAGAACACCACCCATATAAACGGTTTTGCGGAAACCAAAGAATTTATCAGCCAAATACCCACCAATAAGCGTTAGTATGTAAGCAAGTCCAGTGTAAATACCATAAATATTCCCAGCCTCTTTTGTGCTAAGTTCTTCTTTTGTGGCAAGTTCTTTTTCTTCATTTGTCAAGTTGATATTTTTAACTAAAATGTCAGCTTCATTCTTTTTAATACCACATTTTTGACCAAGTTCACCTATTTTTGCCTCTCTTGCTGCATCTGTTGAGTCTTTTTGCTTTTTGCTTTTGGTTATCAAATCATTTTCAGCTTGCGTTTTATCACCTTTTTGAGTTAGCATTTTAACTTGTGTAGCAAGTGCAATTTCTTGTGATGTTGGCTTTAACTGATTAGCAACAAGGGTTATTTCTTCTTTTGATAGTTTACTACTTTTAAACAACTCTTGTACTTTTATTTCTTTTTTAGCTAACAAATCACTTACACTTACTTTCATATCACCTTTCATAAAGGTAGAAACGAGGAATAAAGTAAGCAAAGCACGCATTCCATAATAGCTAAATCTTTCCCACATTTCTGTAAAAAAGAGCCAATAAAGTGCTGGTGGGTGTTTTTCAGAGTTTTTTTCTAAATCCATTATAAGATAGTTTAATAATTGTGAATTTTAAATTACGAATTGTGAATGCATACAATTCTTAAAAAAGTTCCCAAAAATACTAAAAAAAAGCATTTTTCCAAAATTTTCTTTGGAAAAATGCTTTTTAAAGATTTTTTTATCTTATTTTATGATTGTTTTTTATAAGATTATCAATAATTTTCTCCGTGAGTAAGGCTAATAAGTCTTTTTCTGATGCTTGGAAATGGTTTTAGGAAATTTATAGCCAAATTTGTAATAATTTCTTTTCCAAAAAGATTTTGTATATTTCTACCTGCACGCAAACGCATAGAAAAATGATTATTCCAACTTTTCTGATAATTCTCTTCTAAATCTTTCCTAGTTATCTTTTCTTGGAAAAATGCAATTAAGAAATCTGATAAAATACTTGCGCCTTGCATAGCCATTGTCATACCATTTCCGCAAAGTGGCGTTATCATTCCTGCCGCATCTCCTAGCATAAAAATATTGTTTTCTATGGCTTTTTTGGGTAAAAAACTGATTTGAGAAATAGCTAAAGGTTTGTCATACAAGAATTTAGCAGTAGAAAAATATTTATGCAAAAATGGATTTTTCATTAAAATATTCTCTTCCATTAGCTTAATATCATTATTATTTTCTTTAAGATTTTGAGAAGTTGTAAGGTAACATAAACAAGTTTTATCTTCTTCAATAGCAGAAATTCCGCAATAACCATTCTTGAAATTATGCAATTCTATCAAGTCTTTTGGAAAATCATTTAACTCAATATGATATTTTACACCCACATAATTTTGTGTGGCTGTTTTTGTATTTTCTACAAATTCTCTTTTAAGTTGTACATCAAGATTAGACTTTTTGCCAAATGCACCACAGATAATTTTAGCACCAAAAACACCATTAGAAGTAATTATTTGTGCTTTTTTATCTGAATTATCTTCTGAAAAGATTACATTTTCAACTGTTGTATTTTGGTAAAGCGTTACATTTTGAGAAACGGCAATTTGTGCCAGCAAGTTATCAAGTGTATAGCGACTAATCCCAAAACCTCCGCTTGTCATTTCGTCAGAAAAATAGTTGCCATTTGGTGCAGAAACACGTAATTTATTGATTTTTGGAAGTTTCATATCAGCAAGTGGTACACCCAAACGCTCCAAAAATCCCCAAGATTCCATAGCAATATATTCACCACAAACCCTATGAAAAGGATAAGATTTTTTTTCAAAAATAGCAACTTTTATTGTGTTTCCTGCTTGTGTAAACGTATTTGTGCGTGTGAGTGCAAGCGCAAGCGTAAGCCCAGCAAGTCCACCACCAACAATAATTACATCAAAATCAGGCATATATTTTGTTTTTGTTCGTGGGGTATAAAACCCCACGTTACTGATTTAAAGCGTTTTATATTTATTATCAATAGCGCAGGGTTTTATACCCTGCGGACATTTATTAGCAAAATCAAAATACAATTTTTTTCTCGTCTATAATTTTGTTTATTTGCTGAATGACTGCAAAGAAGGTTTTTAGCTCATCTTTGTCTATCATTTCCTGCATTTGGAAATTAAAATTAAGTACAGTTTTGCGTGAAATCTCTTTTTTTTCCTTTCCCAAATCAGTCAAAAACACACGAATACCACGCTTATCTTTGGTTGCTTTTTCCTTATAAATCAGTCCTTTTTCTTCCATACTGTTGAGAGTTCGTGTGATGCTACGAGCCTCCAAACCCAATAAAGGAGCTATTTTTGTGGCGGATTCTCCTTTTTCAGAGTCAATATTAAGCAAGATAAATCCTATTGATGTAGTCATATCATTAAGATTTGCCTCTACATTATATAACCGTGAAATAGCGTGCCAAGCCGCTTTTATATTAAAATCAATAGTTTCCTCTCTTTTCATATATCAATATTTTGTATTTAGATTTTCCAAATCTTAAAGATTTGGAAAATCTATAAAAAAACATAAAAAACGTAATTCGTAATTGATAATTCGTAATTGTACTCTTATTCTTTGAGCATTTTACTCATCAAATCATTAAAATCTTCTACAAATTTGGTATAATATTCACCTGTTCCTTGCCCACTAAAACCTGTATAAATCTTGCGTACTGTGCCTTTTTTGTCTATATAAATGGTTGTAGGAAAGGCTAAAATTTCGCTTAACATTGGTAAAGTTTTTGCTGCTTCTACTTTGTCGTTTGTGCCTGCCACCAAAAAATCATATTCCACATTAAATCTTTTTTGCACTTTTTGGATATTTGTTTTGGCATATTCAAAATCTGCTTTACGCTCATACGCAAGTGCAATGATAGCAACATCTTGATTTTTATTTTTCTTATACCAATCCGCTAAAAATGCCGTTTCGTCCATACAATTTGGACACCAGCTCCCAAAAATCTGCAAAATAACTACTTTGTTTTTGTATTTTTCATCATCTAACGACACCATTTTTCCATTCAAATCAGGGAATTTGAAGGCTATTTTGTCATAACCTTTTTTCAGGAAAGTAAGCGCAAAAGCATCTTTTAATGTAGCATTGGCGTTTCTCTTTCCTACAAAATTTTCTTTGTATGATGCGCCAGACCAAAATTCACCTGTTATTTTTTCTGTTTTTTCGTCTATTTTTATTTTAAACAAAAAAGCGTGATTGCCATCAAAAGTGGAAAGTAAAGCCTCATTCTGAACAATATTACCCTCCAAATAGCGGTAGTCGCCTGTTTCTGTGAGAAAAGTCCCTGTAATATTTTCTCCTACTTGTTGGAAAACACCTACTGCAGGATAGCTTTTTTTGTCTTTATCTGTAAAAGTAATTTCCCATTTCCCGTTAAAATTAGGCACTGCTTGAGTTTTGGAAATAGTATTTATTTTGAAACGGTAATTTTGCCCAAAATACGCAGAAAAAGGCTGGTCTTTTGTGGGTGCATAATATTTGCGGAAAACACCAGTAAAAAGTGTATCATTTTGCATTTTGCCAATGAGTGCCGCATCAAAAATATGCAAAGGAATAGTAATAGAGTCATCTTTTTGGATAATTTTATCCAAAATTATTTTTTCTTCTGCATTGATAATATGACTTTCACCTGCATTTCCATCTTGATTTTCTTTGATATTTAAGATAAAAGGAATTTCTCCACCCTCACTTGCCAAAGAAACACGCCAAATACCCGTTTGAAGACTTTTTTTCATTTTTTCTGATTGGTTAGTAGGTTTATTTTCACAAGAAAATAACAAAAAAATAACAACAATCCATACAAAATATTTCATTTTTAATATCATTTTGATAAATTTAAAGTACAAATATAGCAATTAAAAGATATTTTGAGTTATTATTATTCAAGTAGAAATAAAATACTGGGTAATGACACAATTTACTAGTAAAAAAATCTTCGTGGGTGTTGTGTACCACAAACCAAAGGAATATCAAAAAATCCCTCTCAAATTTGAAAGGGATTTTGGGTAAAAGTTGCTAGAAAAAGTTTCTATTGAATAATAATTTTCTTCACAAAAACATTATTTTCAGAAACTACTTTCATTACATACACGCCTTGTGCGAGGTTTGTTTGTGTTGCCAAAGTAGCTTTATACGTTCCAGAAACGTCTGTTTTGATGTTTTGAGAGAAAATAACTTTTCCTTCCATATTGCTGATACTAATGTTGTAGTTTTCTTCTTTTTCTCCGTAAAGTGCCAAACCAATATTATCTTGTGTGGTTGGATTTGGGAAAATATCCAAAGTAGCAGTATTTTTCTCACCAAAATTAACACTTACAGATTTGCTATAAGCCGTTTTACTATCATTATCAACTTGTTTTAGTCTATAATAAGACGTTCCAGAAAGAGGATTTTTGTCTATCAAATTATAAATTTTATTTCCTGTTGTTTTCTTAGCTAAAACTGTCCCTATACGCTCAAAACGCACATTATCACTAGAACGCTCTACATCAAAGTATGCATTATTGGTTTCAGTAATAGTTTCCCAATTTATATCTACTTGCGCATTATTTTTTCTTGCTGAAAAATACAAAAGCTCAATAGGAAGTGGCGTAAGTATAGGCACAATCACATGTGGCGAGAATTTATAAATTCCTGTTGCAGTTACTGTTCCTACGCCACTTGTTACGCCTACGGTGCTACTAGCATAAGGAGTGTCCCACTGATTTACTGCTGGTGTATCATCAAAATGTTGTATTGCAAGAACATTCGTTGCACCTGCCGTAATTGTATTCTCAATGCCACGATAGGAAAGCGTAACATTGGCAGGATTTGCTATTGTATTCACAGAGCTAGGTGTTCTAGTAATGTCCCACCATCTATCTACCACATTATCACCATTGGCAAAACCATAGATATTACTAAGATTAGTACCTGTCGCAATAGGTGAATTATTTTGTGGTGTAGCACGTGTGGACATACAAATACTATAATTCGTAGCTGTTATTTTGTTAAACGTAACAGGAATATAGCCAGTAACAGAATTATTAACACCAAAAGGAAATTCAAAATCACCTACTGTAGTACCAGCATTCCAACACAAAATGCTTCCGTTTGTACCTGCATTCGTTTCACTCATAATAAAACCAGTACCTCTTGTAATAGCCGTTAAACTAGGGTTATTGATAGTCAAAGTATTGTTACTTAGGCTTAATTGTGTATTATTCAAACTCAAAATGCCACTTACCTGAATAGGATTTGCTAGAGAAACCGTTTGTGTACTATTTAGATTAAGATTATTAAAGTTTGTTACAGTTGTGCCTCCAATGGTAGCTGGGGTAGCTCCTACAAAATTAACGGTACTATTATTAGCTACAAAAACACCATTATTAGTAAAATTCCCAAAAATATTCAAAGAATTAGTACCCAAAATAGTAAGACTACCAGACAACGCACCAGAGCTATTTATCTCAATGTTAAGGGCTTGCGCACCTGCGGCATTGATAATTGGCATATTTGGCGCATTTGGTGGAATAATTACGTTTGTAGAAGCATCAGGTACAGTTACGCACCAGTTAGCAGGGTCAAACCAATTAGAATTTACTGCACCAGTCCAAGTTGTTGTTGTTACGCCAGTAAAAGTAAAACCAATATTCAAAGCACCTGAAGACCCACCACCACCTTCATACCACCTAAATTCTACAATAGAAGCAGGCGTAAGCAAGCCATTCCATACGTTTGGATGACTGTCACAACAGCCGTAATGTTCATTTACTTTCGCACCATCAATAAAAAGCTGATAAGTGTCGTCGTGGTAAGGCACATCTATTTTATAATTTCCACAAGGAAAACCTGTTCTTATGTACCTCAAAGTATGCACATCAACAGGTACTTCACAACCCACATACGTAGAAATAGGCGCACCAGCAGGCGGATAAGGACTGCTATTTGTTCCCCAACGAGCAAGAGAATTAAAAGAAATATTTGATTCTGTATAATGTCCTTTATAAACAGAGCCAACCAAACCATCAGCATTTCCAGCATAACAAAACACGTTCCAACCACCTGTAGCCGTTGTTCCTGGCGTTCCTGCAACGAGTGTAGGTCCTAAAACAATTACTGTAACCGTTTGAGAAATAGTATTACAGTTGTTACTTCCTGCTACACTATATGTATATGTACCAGGCGTAGTAGGCGTTGAGTTGATTGTAAAGCCAGTAATTGCAGACAAACCTGCAGTTGCAGTATTTCCTGTGGTAAGTGTCCAAGCGTAAGTATTTGCGCCTGTGGCAGTTAGTTTGACAGTTTCCCCTAAACAAATACTTGCTTTATCAGCTATAACAGCCGTACTTGGGTTTGGGTCAATATTAAAGTTAATAACTTTTGGAAAACTACAACCAGCTATTACTGCCGTACAAGTTACAGCACCTGTACCAGTAGAGCCAGGAGGCGCATATACTTGTATGCTTGTGCCAGTTGCGGCACTCAAAGTAAGCGTTCCGCTAGTAACTGCCCAATTGTACGTTACCCCAGTAACAGTATTTGCAGTAAGCGTGGCTGATGAACTTGTTGGCGTAAGTCCTTCACACATTGTAATACTATTTGGAAGACTACTAAAAAGGGTCGTTTGTGAGCTTTCATTAAAAGTAATACCACCATAAGAACCTCCTGCGCCTTCAGTCCAACGAAGTTCTACAGTAGAACTTGCACCCAAAAAGCCAGTCCAAACATTAGGGCGCAATGCACAACAACCACCATTAGCAAAAACTTGCACACCATTAACAAAAACTACTACTGCGTCATCGTGAACAACATCTAAGCTATAATAGCCACAAGGAAAACCTTGCCTTCTATACACAACAGAATGATTATCAATGCCAACAGCACAACCAACATAACCAGCAACAGATGAAGGCGTACCATTTGTACCATTTACCCAAGCATTAGCGGAGTAAAAATTAAGTGTATTTTCTGTATAAAAACCTTGATAAGTGCTAAGTGGAGGATTTACGCTTGTGGTAGAATTATTACCATATCCAGTTCCAGAATAAACGTAAGCATTCCAAGTATTTGCTGGAAATGTGCTAGGACTTACAGGAACAGTAACCGTAACGGTTGCCGTATTTGAAAAGAGACAATCATTAAAACCTGTTACAGTATAAGTTTGTGTAGTGGTAGGGTTTGCAGTTACACTTGCGCCTGTGGTAGCACTAAGCCCAGTCGCAGGCGACCAAGTGTAAGTAGTCGCACCACTTGCGGTAAGTGTTACTGGTGTTCCACCACAAATAGCCGTTTGCGGTGCAGTAATAGTTATTACAGGATTTGTAGCTGTGAAATTCACTATAATAGAAGCAGGATAAGTGCAACCATTCAGCGTAGCAACTACATTATAGGTGCGTGTTGTGCTATTTGGCTGATTAACAGTAAGTACATTTGCAGTAGCAGATACAAAACCAGGCGTTGTATTATCCCAAACATAAGTAGCACCAACAAGCAAATTAGCAGTTACAGTTTGGTTGATATTAGGACACACACTTACAGAAGGCACATTAAATAAAGTTGTAGGCAAAAGCGTAAAACTAAGAGAGCCTTGTGAGCCACCACCACCTTCTTGCCAACGGTATTCTATGGTAGAAGTTGCATCTAAATAACCTGTCCAAATATTTGGACGAAATGCGCAACAACCACCATTATAAAATACTTGCGTACCATTCACAAAAACCGTTACTGCGTCGTCGTGGTTAGGAATATCCAACTGATAACGTCCACAAGGGAAGCCTCGTCTTTTATAGATAACTGAATGATTATCAATACCAACATTACAACCAACATAACCAGATGCAGAAGAAGGAGAACCAGCACCGCCACCTACCCAACGTGGTGCAGAATTAAAACCAACACTAGGTTCTATATAATATCCTGTATAAGTATCAAAATTAGAACCATTATAAGCGTAAACATTCCATTGATTTGTACCAAAAACAGCAGGATTTCCTCCACCATTTCCTATTGTAAATGTAACTGTTGCACTAGAAGTAACGCCACAACCATCATTGCCAATCACTGTATAAGTTGTTGTTGTTATTGGATTAGCAATAACAGTATTTCCTGTTGTAGCACTAAGTCCAGTCGCAGGTGACCACGTATAAGTATATGCACCGCTTGCCGTAAGTGGAATACCTAAAACGGCATTGCCACAACTTGAAAATGCTGTAGGAGTAACTGTCGTAACAGATGCACCACTAACAATCACATCTACACTCATTGATTTTGAGCAAGTTGCAGGATTTACGGGGTCTGTTACTGTTACCAAATAAGTAGTATTTGCAACAGGATTTACTGTAACATTTGCAAGTGAACTAATAGGAGTTCCTGCCTCTGTCCAAGAGTAGGCAAGTCCCGCCTGACTAGATGTAGCCATTAAAGTAACGGCTGCAGCACTACATTTATAGACAATGGGAGAAGTCAGAATAGCTGGAACTGGTGTAAAACGCAAAGCTACATTACTCGCACCTGTAAATTCTCTCAAACGTATTTCTACTGTAGAAGTTGTACCCAAAAACACACGTGCTACATTAGAAATATTAGTTGATGCAGTATTGTTGGTATAGAAAGATGTTCCATTGATGATGATTTCTATATTTTCGTCAAAAGCAGGAATATCTATTTGGTAAAAATCACAAGGAAATCCACTTCTTTTAAATCTAACAGAGTGATTATCAACAGGAACAGCACAACCAGAATAGCCTACAACACTTGAAGGAGAAGCATTTGAGTTATAAAAAGTTTGTGTATCAAAATCTACAGGCGCAATAACAAATGAGCCTGCATAATTGGTAAAATTATTATCAGAAAAAGCATAAGCATTCCATTGATTTGTGCCAAAACCTGCAGGATTTCCCGCTGGGAGTTGTACTGTAACGGTATTACTGACGTTGCCACTTGTAACAATAGGGCTGTTAGAAACAGCTCTAAACCTATATAAAGTGCTTGCAGGTGCACTTGCGGGCATTGTGCAAAATACGCTATTGCTTGTGGTGGCATTAATACTTCCTACAAATGGAAATGGCGTAGGAAAAGCACCAAATTGGTCTGACATTTCTATATAAAATGTATTACTCGCACCAAAAACACCTGTCGTTGTGTAAGGAACACTAAAACCCGCCCCTTGACAAAAAGGAGAGCCTGTAATAGTTCCCATTGTGATAGTCTGGGCGTGTATTTTCGTGTAAAAAAGAAATAAAAACACTATAAAAAGTGTCGTTATATAAGTAAATTTTGTATTCATTGTGTTTTTTTGAGTAATTGATATTATTTTTGGATTTGTAATCTATTCTTTAATATTAGTCTTACAAAGAAAGTAACCAAAAAATTCATAATAATATGATTTTCTTAGATTTGTACTACTTTTTATTATTTTAGTGCAATAAATGCGGGTTTTGTACTACTTTTATGTACGGCACAAAAATACACTTATTATTTGATGTTGTCAATAGCCTAAAAAGGCTATATTTCAAAATTTACACTTATATTTTTATGTTACTTTTATGTCATAAAAGTAGTCTAAATAATAATTTGCGTGTGTTAAAATTAAATAATATAGCATATTTTTGAGTATTTTTAAGGTGAATAGGTAACTATTCTAGCTGAATATTGATTTTATTGAGGTGAACATTGTTGCTAAACTCAAATATTTCAATAACTAACTTATATTAGAAAATTTATGTTAAATTTGAGCAAACATTAAACCGTTTTTGAACACTCACTTTATTATTATTAAATAATTTTTATTTATGGATTTCTTTTCTCTTCTCTCAAAAATAACGTCTGGAGCAGTTGTAGGCTATGCTACCAATGATTTGGCGGTAAAAATGCTTTTTAAAGAATATTTAGGACTTGGCGGAATTGTCCTGAAAACGCATACAGAGTTTGTAGATAATATTGCTAAACTCGTTGAGCGTGATATAATTAACCACCATACCATAGAACAAGAGTTGCGCAACGACCGTTTTGCGCTGGCACTCACAAAAACCGTAGAAGATTTTTTTCAAAAAGGGCTTTCAAATGCTATTCCAAAAGATTTTTTGTTGAAAGATACTCCCAAAATAGAACAATCTTTTGATAATATTAGGGTAGATTTTATCAAACATCTTTCTACACCTGCACAAAATATTATTGGTTTTTTGTTGGAAAAAATCAAATTCAAGCAACTTTTTTCTGAAAAACAGTTGCAATTAGTAGCTAATAACCTTGCGGGTGTGCTTACAGAAGAGCTCGGCAAAAATCAAATTAGTGATTTTATAGAACTTCTTTTTGCAGAAATGCAAGCCAAAAGCCTCAATGAATTTGTGCCTGACATCATTTTTGAAAAAGTGGCAGGCAAATTTTCTCGTGCTACACACAATTTGCATCAACACATTATCTACAACCAAAAAGATGCCTTAGATGCCCTTTTAGAAGAGATTTTAGGAGAAATCAATACAAAACAAATCACCAAAAATCTTGCCCAAAACTTCACAGAAAAGACTTTTGCGCATCTTATTGCACCTACACAATGGCTGGCACTTGCCAATGCCCTAAAAACAGAACTCATCACACTTTTGGGTACAAGTGAAGGCAAAACTCTTATAAAAGACCTTTCAGAAGCTATTACTAGCGTTTTGGAAAATGAAAAAACTACTATTTTTGAGCTTCTTTCTAAGGATTTGAACGCTAATTTGGAGGATTTTCTAAAAGAAAAACTCCCTGCAATGCTTGAAAAAGTCATAGAATTTGTGCGTCAGCAGAAGAGTAGAATAGATTTTTTGATTGATGAAACTTTTAGAGATAAAATAAAATACAAGCTACAAGAGTGGCTAGTAGATATTTTTGTGGGTAGCGTAAGTGAGGAAGCAGGCATAGTGCAACGTGTGGTGGATTATTTGGAAAAATATAACTCCAACGAGCTTGCCACAAAATTTACAGAAGAAATAATCAATTATCTCAAAATCAATACAATAGGTGAAATTGTAAGACAAATTGGGCAAGAAAAAATTACGGAAAATTTGAATACGCTTTTAACTGATAATCTTAAAAATTGGTTAGAAAAAATGCCTTTGGATAATTTGGAGGTGCTTTTAGATAATAAAATTAACACTATTGTAAGTGCGGAACGTGTAGAAAGTTTCTTAAATCTACAATTTGATAAAGCTGTTCAAAATCTCAAAAACGAACAAATTTATAGTGAAAAAACAGCTCAAAAACTCTCTGACGAAGTCAAAAACAGCGTTTTAAAACTCCAAAAACTGCCATTAAATGCTCTTATTCCACCTGCAAAAATTGCTCAATATGCTGATACCATAGAAGCAGGAATTTTGCGCATTTTGAAAGACCAAAAAGATAATCTTAATGGATTTATTGCACTAGGGCTTGCGCAAGAGCTTGATGATAAATCACTTAGCGCACTCATTTCGGAAGAAAAAGCATTGCAGTTTATGCCAATACTTTTGGAAAAAACAGATAAGTTTGTAGCGGAACAGTTCCAAAATTTTAAAGAAACACCTTTACATAGCTTTTTGGAGAAACTGAATACCGCAGAAAATTTTTATCCTCGTTTGTCTGAATACCTCAAAAATGCTACGTTAGACAACTTGCCGCTACTTATTGAAGGGAAAATTGAGGATATTGTTAGGCAAAATCTTAAACCTCTTCCACCTGAAAAAATCAGGGATATGGTGGAGAGTTTTATGGGTAAAGAACTTGCACCAATCAATATGTTGGGCGCAATTTTGGGAGGTATTACGGGTGGAGCATTGGCGGTTTTGCCTACATTTGATAATGCTGCTATTACTTGGAGTGTCAATGGGTTAGCTTACGGTATTACGGGTTATGGAACAAATTGGTTGGCTCTCAAAATGATTTTTAGACCTTACAAAGCCACTAAAATTGGAAAATTAACTGTGCCTTTTACGCCAGGAATTATTACCAAAAACAAGGCACGTTTTGCAGAAAATATGGGTAGATTTATTGATAAAAGTTTGCTCAATAAAGATACCTTGATTGGTGGCTTTCAGGCGCAACGCACCCAAATACAGTCGGCTTTGGTTAATTTTCTTTCAAAAGATGATTATGAGATACTAAACCGCCTAAATATTGCTAATAAAGACAAAACTGCCACTTTTACGGCTGAAAATGCATATCAGTATTTTGAGGCAAATCTTGGTTTTTTTGAGCAAGAAGTCGCTAATATGATAGAAAATTCTAAGGATTTTACACTAGCGCAATTTGATACAAGTTACCTCAAATACAGAATAAACCACTATTTTACCCAAGTGGCGTTCCAAGAACGTGTTTTGGAGAAAGTAAAAACTTTTTTAGATACAAAAATAGCTGAAAATATGCCTTTGAAAGCACTTTTGCCTATTTCTGTTGTCAAAAATTTATACAAATTACTAGAAGCTAAGCTAAAAAACCAGCTAGACAATGCCTTTGATTTGGTTGTTTCTGAAGAAAAATTACCAGAAACAATAAAACTAATAGCTACTAATTTCTCTGACAATTATGAAGAAATTAAAGAGAAAAAAATCCCCCAACTACTTAAAAATGAGCAAGTTGTAGGAATAAAAATGCTTTTTTCTGATTTTTTATTGAAAAAACTAGCAGAAGAAAAAACACAAAATATTATTTTTGAAGCAGTTTTTGGTAAAATATCCAAAGAAATCAGTCCAGAACGTCAAATTAAGGATTTGGTTGGTGGACAACTGATAAATTTTGGGCGAAAATCTGCCAAAGATGTACTTCAAAATCTCCTAGAAAAAGGCATTAAATGGCTGGAAACCAACAAAGAAACCCTTGCAGATGACGTATATGAGCGTGCTTATGATGCCAATATGGCAAGTTATATGTACAAAGGCACAATCAAAGAAACGGTAAAGGAACTTGCAGAATCAGGTCTTCCGTATTTTTTCCAAAAACGCCTTCCAGAGCTTGAAAAGATAGTTTTAACTGAAATTGATGCACTTGGAGAAACAAAACTCTCACGCCTAAATGTGCGTGTTGCACAAGATGACCTACGTACAAGGCTAAAAAATCTTTCTCAAAATGCTAATTTGCAGGATTTTATCAAAAAAGCTGCTCCAAATATATTAGAACACAGTATTTTAGACCAAAAAATAGGTAAGTTTTTAGAAATTTTAGAATTAAATGACATCAAAGCCGTTTTTGGACGTTTAAATGATGAAATTAAGTTTGTACAAAAT
>JAYVHJ010000216.1:0-6176 GCA_043771315.1 Raineyaceae bacterium | reverse complement strand
GTATCTACTGCAGTTCCTTTGGGTGTTCCTGGGCATTGGTCACGTACATTTGGGACTTTGTCGCCGTCGTCGTCCATAGTATAAACAGGAGAAACAGGCATTACGCCTCTTACTTTACTTCTTTTTTGAGCAAGGCTTTCAGTTGCAAAAGTAATACTAAATGCCAATACGAGAGCGGATACAAGGTATTTCATACGAAATTGATACGTTTTAATTAGGATTCTTATTTTATTAGAAGGGTAACACTTTTAGATATAAAACTACATTTATAAAATTATAAATGATAACACTTATGCAAAGTAAGTAAAAATATTAAGAAAGAACAAATATTTTAAAAAAAATATATACTTTTAATTATCCCAAATTACAAAAAAAATCAAAAAAGTATATTTTAGACTATTAAATATGCTTTTTGTATAATTTGGTAGATGTCAAACTTCAAATCAAAAACTTTGCCACAAAATATTTTTTCAAAAAATAACTGAAAATAATAAAAAAGCTACTACTTTTGATGTTTAAAAATACTTTACGTAATTGTAGCAAAATAGTTCCATATTTAGTGAAAATTATTCTCATAATCAATTTGTAATTATCCCAATATAAATGAAACTTTTAGAAGGAAAAACTGCCCTCATTACAGGTGCATCAAAAGGAATAGGGCGTGCTATTGCCCAAAAATTTGCACAGCACGGTGCAAATGTGGCTTTTACCTACCTTTCTAGTGTAGAAAAAGGGCTTGCATTAGAACAAGAACTTCAAGAATATGGCACAAAAATAAAAGGCTACCGCTCTGATGCATCAGACCACGCTGCTGCAGATGCCCTTATCACGCAAGTAATGGCTGATTTTGGCGCATTAGACATTCTTGTAAATAATGCTGGAATTACAAAAGATGGCTTACTTATGCGTATGAGTGAAGAAAATTGGGACGAAGTGATGCGTGTAAACCTCAAATCTGTCTTTAATCTCACTAAAGCCGCTACAAAACCAATGATGCGTGCTAAATCAGGCTCAATTATAAATCTAACCTCTATTGTGGGTATTCGTGGCAATGGAGGACAATCTAATTATGCTGCTTCAAAAGCAGGTATTATTGGCTTTACAAAATCCATTGCATTAGAACTTGGCTCACGAAATATACGCTCAAATGCTATTGCGCCAGGTTTTATAGAAACTGAAATGACTCACGAACTTGCAAATAAAGAGGATTGGATGAACGGAATTCCGCTAAAACGTGGCGGAAAACCTGAAGAAGTGGCTGATGCTTGCGTATTTTTGGCAAGTTCGTTGTCTAGCTATATCACAGGGCAAGTTTTGCAAGTTGATGGCGGAATGCTTACTTAGAAGTGTGAAGTGTGAGGTGTGAAGTAAATACATTATTTACGACAAAAACACTTCACACTTCACACCTCAAGAAGATTTTTTGCTAATAACAAGTAGGCTAGAAGTAGCAGATGCTATTATTTTACCATTTTTATCTAAGATTTCACCTTCCATAGCAATTATTTGTCCACCTTGTCTGATAAGTTTTGAACGTGCAGAAATAGTTTCATTTTCGTAGGCTTTCCCCAAAAAATTAACATTTAGGTTTACAGAAACTGCTGGACTATCTTTTGGAAGTGAGGCAACTGTCATTCCCATAATATCATCAAGAATAGCCGCAGAAATCCCTCCGTGCAATAATCCTAATGGGTTTGTCATTTCTTTTCTAACCAAAAACTCAATTTCAATATTACCAAATTCTGCTTTTTTGAGTACTCCATTTAGCCATAAAGTAAATGGTGGTGCGTGAGCTGGAAGTGGTTTATTGATATATTCTTGAAAAAATGCCAAAATAGGTGTAATTTCTGTTGATTTTTCTGTTTGATTTTCCATAAATTTTGTAGAGTTTTTTGTTGGTATTTTGTTAAAAATGAATAAGTATTGAATGGCTGTTAAAACAAATATTTTTATATTAACTACTTGATTATAAATTATTTATACTCGTAATTCGTAATTCGTAATTGGTAATTGAATGTAGATGTTTTTATTTTGCAAATATATTTATTATATTTAAGGCGCAAATGTAAGTAATTTGCACTAAAATCTAAGTAAACATATCAAAATATATCATAAATATTCACAAAATAATGGAAATATCACGTGTTTTTGACCTTCTGGAATATCAGTCTGAAAACTACCCCAAAACAGATGCAGTGTCAGCAAAAATCAATGGAAAATGGGTCAAATATAGTACACAGTCTGTCATAGAACAATCTAATCTGGTGGCATTAGGGCTTCTTAGGCTTGGAATAGGCAAAGATGACAAAGTTGCTATTATTTCTGAAAGTCGCCCAGAATGGCTTTTGACAGACTATGGTATCCAAAAAACAGGGGCAGTAAGCGTGCCAATGTACCCAACTATCACGTCAGAAGATTACCGCTACATACTTGCAGATGCTGGTGTGAAGGTCATTTTTGTTTCTACAAAAATGATTTATGACAAAGTAATGAAAGCAATAGAAAATATCAATGAGCTTTCAGCAAGTAGTATTTATCTTTTTGATGAAGTTGAAAACCTCCAAAATTGGGCGAAAGTAAAAGAATTAGGTTCAAAAGATGATGCCCAAATCTTGGACAAAATCAAAGCTAAAGTAACCCCAGAAGACCTTTTTACTATTATCTATACCTCTGGCACAACAGGTATGCCAAAAGGTGTGATGCTCACACATAATAATGTGGTAACCAACGTAAAAGCTGCTATTTCTAGTCTGATTTTGGACTACAACACACGTGCAATGAGCTTTTTGCCACTTTGCCATATTTTGGAACGTACCGCAACTTGTGCCTATATGATGAATGGATATTCTATTTATTTTGCTGAAAATATGGACAAAATAGGAGAAAATATGAAAGAGGTGCAACCACACGTTTTTGTAGCTGTTCCAAGAGTATTGGAAAAAGTATATGACAAAATAATGGCAAAAGGCTACGAACTTTCAGGCGTGGCAAGAAAATTATTCTTTTGGGCAGTAAATTTGGCAGCTGAATACGACACGCAAAAAAGTGGTGGATTTTTCTATAATATCCAGTTGAGCATTGCTAACAACCTTATTTTTGATAAATGGCGTGAGGCTTTAGGTGGAAATGTAAAATATATCATTTGTGGAAGTGCTGCCCTAAATCCTAGACTTTCACGCATTTTTTGGGCAGCTTGTTTACCTATCTTAGAAGGTTACGGAATGACAGAAACCTCGCCTGTAATCACTGCGGGAAGCCCTTACAAAGAAGATTATTGCATAGGAACAACAGGGAAAGTAGTTGAAAATGTACAAGTCAAAATTGCGGAAGATGGCGAAATTTTGGTAAAAGGTCCTAACGTAATGAAAGGCTATTACAATAAACCAGACCAAACTGCAGAAACTTTTGATGCTGATGGTTGGCTAAAAACAGGTGATATAGGAGAGTTTGTGCAAGGCAAGTACCTCAAAATAACTGACCGCAAAAAAGAGATTTTTAAGACTTCTGGTGGAAAATATGTAGCTCCACAAAGATTAGAAAATGAACTCAAAAGCCTTAATTTGGTAGAACAAGCCATGATTATTGGTGAAAATCAGAAATACCCAGCTGCTTTCATTGTGCCTAATTTTGAAGCAATGAAAAGTTGGTGTCATTTGCATAATATTGCTTATACTTCTGACAAAGAAATGATTGCTAATCAGCAGGTTATCCATAAAATACAAGAAGGAATAAATGAAATAAATGAGCGTTTTGCACAATATGAGCAAATCAAACAGTTTAGACTTTTGCCCGACCTTTGGACTATTGAAAGCGGTGAAGTAACGCCAACGCTCAAACTAAAACGCAAAAATATCCTTGCCAAACACAAGGCAATTCACGACGAGATTTTTGGACTAAATGAGAAAAAAATGAAATAATTTCTGTAATTGTGAATTTTAAATTGTGAATTGTGAATGAATACAAAATATGGTTAATCAATTTACTATATTTTGTATTCATATAAATAATTAAAATAATGGAAAATATAGAAATAAATCCCAAAATAATGCTTGGAAAACCTGTCATAAAAGGAACAAGAATTACTGTGGAAAGCATTATTTCACTTTTGGCACAAGATATAAGTATTGAAGAGATTTTGCAAGAATATAGAGGTTTGCAAAAATCTGATATTTTGGCTTGTCTGCAAATGAATAAATAATTGTACGGAATTGGCTGGTGCTAAAACCCTTAGGGTGTAATTTGGTTAAAACTTTGAATATCAAAAGGTTACACCCTAAGGGTTTAATACAAGTTTATTCACTTTCTTGCTTCTAAAACGATATTAAAAAAAAATTGTAAAACCAAAATGCAAACTCATATTTCAATCTTGCGAGGTATCAATGTTGGTGGACATAAATCTGTCAAAATGGACGTTTTGCGCCAAATCTATGTTGATTTAGGATTTAAAAACGTACAAACTTATATTCAGAGTGGAAATGTAGTTTTCTGCTCTGAAAATAGTTCTACGAAAGATTTGACCACAAAAATAGCAGAAAAAATATTGGAAAAATTTGCTTTTGAAGTACCTCTAATAGTTATTTCTTTATCAGAATTTAATGAAATCATCAATAATAATCCGTTTTTAGAAGATGTTTCACAGGAAAAACAATTAGAAAGTCAAAAGGATAGTACATATTTTCATATTACTTTCTTGTCAGAAACACCTGAAAAAGCACTTTTTGATAAAATCAAAGAAAAAGAATATCAAAAAGATGAATTAGTATTAGTTGGGAAAAATATTTATTTGTATTGCCCTGAAAGTTACAGTAATTCCAAACTTACTAACAGTTTTTTGGAATCAAAATTAAAAGTTATAGCTACCACAAGAAATTGGAAAACTAGCTTAGAATTGCTAAAAATGGCAGAAAAAATCTCAAATAGTAATTAAGAAATGTACCAAAAAAAGTTTTTAAAACCAGTTTTTATCATTTTCCTGTTGCTTATTTTCTCTCAAAAGAATTTCGCACAAATTGGAGGTAGAAATACCTTCAATTTCCTAAATCTTACTCCAAATGCTCGTACTGTAGGCGTAGGAGGCACAAACGTATCACTCGCTCACGGAGATGTGAATATGTTTGTGAATAATCCTGCACTTTTGGATAGCGCAATGGTAGGAAAAGGTAGCTTTAATTTTACAAGTTTTTATGCTGGAGTGCCACATACTTCTCTTAATTATGTGCATAATTCAAAAAAAATTGGACTTTTAGGATTTGGTTTGCAATACATCAGTTATGGGAAAATGATACAAACAGATGCCTCTGGCAATGTTTTAGGAGATTTTTCTGCACGAGATTTTGCACTTTATGCCTCACACGCACGCACAAGCAATAATTTTTCTGTGGGAATAACGACAAAACTCGTTATGTCTGGAATTGCAGGCTATAATGCTGCTGCTTTTGCTGTGGATTTGGGTGGTACATTCAAGCACCCAAGCAAAGATTTGACCGTTGGAATAACAGTTAAAAACATTGGTTTTGCCTTCAAATCTTATTTTGGAAAGACAAATATGCCTTTTGATGCGCAAATAGGCGCATCTTACAAACCAAAAAATATGCCTGTGCGGTTTTCTCTTACAGCACATCATTTACAACGCTTTGATATTGCCTACAATGACCCAAACGCTACCACAACAGACATTAATACTGGCGCAGAAACTGCTAAAACTATTGGTTTTGCTGATAAGTTTTTTAGACACTGGATTGTAGGAACAGAGTTTGTTTTGAGTAAAAATTTCAATCTCCTTTTTGGATATAATCACCTCATTAACAGAGATTTGAAAGATAAAAATGCTGCTGGAACTTCTGGTTTTTCTGCAGGTTTTAGAGTAACTGTAAAGAAAATTGATTTTGCCTATTCTCGTGCTGGCTTTCACGCTGCAGGAGGACGTAATTACTTGACAATTAGTCTTAATCTTAAAAATACCTTCTCCAAAAAAATAAAACAAGAAGAAAATTCAATTACGAATTAAAAATTACGAATTACGAGTTTTTTTAGATACGAAAAATAATGTAATTTATCATTTATTTCTCCGTAATTCGTAATTTTTAATTCGTAATTTTTAAAGACTTTCTTTGCCTAATTGCTTCAAAAATGACTATTGCAGTAGCCACTGACACATTCATAGAGTCTATTTTGCC
>JAYVHJ010000215.1:0-5100 GCA_043771315.1 Raineyaceae bacterium | reverse complement strand
TTTCAAGCAGTTCTGCTTGTGCTTTTTCTTTGTCTTTTAGAGAAATTTCCTTTTCTATGCGGTATTTGTCACTCAACGCAAAGGAAAGAAAAAGAGCTTCACAAAGTATGCCTATTTCTGCAGCGTGAGTGGTAATAAAAGTAAAGGGAAGTAACCCCAAATCTCGCCCAATCACGATAGAAACGCCTGTAAGGTACATTATATACGCCACAGAATAAAATTTAGCGGAGCGGTTGCCTTTGTGATAAGCCAAAATACCAGCTACCACATAAAAAGACATATTAACAAAAATAAGTAATTGAATGATAGAAATAGCTACTTCATAGCTCAATACAAAAATACTCAAAAACACTACAATAGTAATAACTGCAAATGTTCTAAGCGTTTTGTAAGCAAATAAAGAATATTTTTTTATATTAAGAAAAAGAATAGCATATCCGTTTGTCGCAAATAAAACCATCATCAAAAGTGCCAAAAAAGTAGTATTTTGCCAACCAGAAATATCTCTTAAAACATATTTATTCAAATTTCCTGTCATCATCAGGATAAGAATAAGCGTAATAAAAAGTTGGGAAACATAAAATAGATAATTTCTCTCTCGTAAACTCCAATAAACGAACAAGTTAGAGAGCATCATAATTAGAATTACACCAATGAAAATGCCATAATAAAGTTGGTCTATCATCACAAACTCATAAAATTCTGTTTGTGGATACAAAAACATTGGCACAATAAGTGGATTTCCTGCCTCTACTTTGACAAAAAACTCATTTGCTTCATTTTGTTCTAATTGCAGAGGAATATCAAACTGCCTAAATTGCAGTAAACGAGAAGAAAAAGGATAGTTTTCTCCCACAAAATACTGTTTCCAGTTGGCGTTGCTACTTCTTTTGTGATAAATTTTGATATCGTCAAGGTAACTGTAGGCAATATCCAGAATCCAATTAGTTTCTTTGGTATTGTTTTTTAGCTCAAAGCGCAACCAAAAAGCACTTTTTGAATAACCAAATTTTTGGAATTGGTTAGCATCTTGCGCTTTAAAATTTCTTTGAAAATCAGATTTTGAAACCTGTTCTAGGGTAAGACTATTGTTTGTATCTTCATATATAAATATTGATTTACCAAATTCAGTAGGTTTAGTGGCATCTTCTAGTTTAAATATTTGCCCTAAAAGTAAATTCTGAAATAGTAAAAAAAAGATAAGGAGAGAACCTGTAAAAGTATTTTTTTTCATTTTAATAATTGTTGTAGCATATTTTATAAGCATATTTGCAAGTAATATGCTTGCAATTTGCTAGCAATCTACTAAAATGTAATTCATTTACCAAAAAATAGTAATTATTGACTGAAACTATGCAAACCTATGTAGAGACGTTGCTTGCAACGTCTGAACGTAGAAAATTATATTTAGGTCAATTTAATTGTATTATCTTTTGCCTTAATTGTTTGTCGCTTAGACGTTGCAAGCAACGTCTCTACAACGGCTGACATTTTGTATTCATTTATAATTCATAAGTACCTATTCAGTCCAACTCATAGGATATTTTTCATCTACAAATTGTAGGGCATCTTCTGTGAGAAAAAGTGGGTGAAAAGTATCTACCATAACTGCTAATTCGTGGGTTTCTTTCTTTCCAATGCTTTTTTCAACTGTTCCTGGGTGAGGTCCGTGAGGAAGTCCGCCTGGGTGCAAAGTAAAAGAACCTCTACTAATACCTTTTCTACTCATAAATTCTCCTTCTGCATAAAATAAAACCTCGTCAGAATCAATATTTGAATGATTATAAGGTGCAGGAATAGCCAATGGATGATAATCAAAAAGACGTGGCACAAATGAGCAAACTACAAAATTATGCGCCTGAAACATCTGATGAACAGGTGGTGGCTGATGAATACGCCCAGTAATTGGCTCAAAGTCGTGGATAGAAATGGTATAAGGATACAAAAATCCGTCCCAACCCACCAAATCCAACGGACTGTGTTCATACACATATTCGTGCATATAACCACCTTTTTTGATTTTTATCACAAAATCTCCTTTTTCTTTTTCTGTAAGAAGTTCCTGTGGTGGGTGAATATCACGCTCACAATAGGGAGAATGTTCCAAAAGTTGCCCCAAATCATTGCGGTAACTTTTTACAGTTTCTATTGGAGAAAATGCCTCTACGACCAGCATACGGACATTATCAACGTCAAATTCAATTTTATAAATGGTTGTACGTGGTATAATGACGTAGTCGCCTTTCACAAAACGTAGTTTACCAAATTGCGACAAAACATAGCCACTACCATCGTGGATATAAAACATTTCATCAGCTTCACCATTTTTATAAAAATAGTCCATCTTTTTTTCAGAAGGATTACAAATAGCAATAGTACAGTCATTATTCATTAAAAGCACTTTACGAGCATCTAAAAAGTCTTTCCCAGTTATTTCTGAAATAGAAGTATTAAGGTGTGTTTGCAAAAGTGGACGGTCTTTTAGTGGAATATTTGCGCAGGGAGTACTTCCAACCATTTTTTTTATGCGTGTAGGCATATAAGTATGATAAAGATTGGAATAAACACCACTAAAACCGTGAGAACTAACAAGTTCCTCAAAATATAAACTTCCATCAGGTTGCCTAAATTGAGTATGCCTTTTGGGCGGAATATCACCTAATTTATAGTAAAAAGCCATTTTTTTATTTTTATGAGTTGATTTTAATATTTTATTTTCTGCGTAAATATAAAGAAAATAAGGCGAAAAATTATACTTGACCAACAAAAGCCTCTTTTTTCTTAAAAAAATACGTTTCATTGACAAATAAAAGCGCAAAAAACTGTACTCCAAGTATCAAAACCGCCACAACAAGATGCAAAGGTTGCAAGAATGCAGGAATTGCCAAATATGCCATTGCTGCGCCACTTGCTATTTCAAAAACAATAAGTCCAATTAAAACATTACCAGAAACATTAAAAAACCCTTTTTTGCTTGCTATTTGATTACTTTCTTGATTTAAATTGGAGTTATTTTTTTGATTTTTCTTCAAAAGATAAATTAAATAAATATGTACGCCAAAAATCAGTAAAGAAAACGACCTATGTACATAAAAAGTCAGTCCCATTTGTTCTATCCAACTATCTCGTTTGCCTTCTCCTAGTTGTTTTGCGACAATATCAATGGTTTCTCGTACCTGCGTACCCAAAAAAGTCTGCACAAAAAGCATTACCATAGCACTCACAAGCACCAAATTAAGGGCATTTTTATTGGAAAGTTTTTCTATATAAGAACCAAAAACTCCCCTACTTCCTAAGGAGGGGCTGGGGGTGGTTATTTGTTGATTTGCGGTAGCTCTTGCAACAGCATAAATCAATAAAAAAACAATCAAAATAGCCAAAAACATGTGTATAGAGATTATTCCAGGCAAAAGATTGGTAGAAACAACCACAGAGCCTATCCAGCCTTGTATTCCTACCAAAATAAAACTACTAAACGCCAATAAAGTGATACGTTTGTCTGTTTTGAAGTAAGCAATAGAAGTAAGCAAACTAGCAAACACAAACACGCCAATAAGTGCACCAAGTAGTCGGTTTAAGTATTCTATCCAAGTTTTTGTAGCGTTAAAATCTTGTTCTATGTAAATGCTTTCATCATTAACAATGCGCAAAGCAAGTTCTGAAAAGCCCATTTTATCAAGATAACCAGCTATTTTGATGTTTTTTTGCCTACGAGCATTAGCATAAAAATCTTTATAATTAGCAGGAATTTCGCTTGCTTGTGTGGGCGGAATCCATTGTCCAAAACATTTGGGCCAATCAGGGCAACCCATTCCTGCGCCTGTGCTACGTACAATTCCACCTACTAATATCAGTAAATAAATAGATAAAACAGTGAGTATTCCCCAAAAACGGAAGTTTTTAGTATTAAACATTTTGAGTTGTGAGTTATGAATTTTGAGTTATGAGTTAATATAATTAGATAGAGACATTGATAAATTGTATTTACCAATTTGATTATTTGTATTAAAATCCTGAAAGGATTTAATATTCATAGCCGTAGGTCGTACTTACGGAACGAGGTAACAATGTATTAAGCAAATTATGAATATCGTTAGCTAATTATGGGTAATTTCACGCTCAAAAAACAGTAAGAAATACAAAAAGGTTTAAATTTATTAAAATCTTGGTTTCCAAGCAATTTCCTCTACATTTAGCTCGTGGTGTATCATACGACAAAGCGTAAAAAGGTAGTCAGAAAGGCGGTTAAGGTATTTTATTACTAATTCATTTACATACGTTTCTTGTGCCAACCCAATAGCCAAGCGTTCTGCACGTCTGCAAACGGTGCGTGCTATATGGGCAAAAGAAATAGACTGATGTCCGCCAGGTAAGATAAAAAAGCGCATTTCAGGCACAATAAGGTCTATTTTGTCCATTTCTTCTTCTAAGAGTGTAATGTCAGTTTCTAACAAATCTGGGATTTTCTTTTTAGATTGTTCTGGGTCTGATGCTAGAGACGAGCCAATAGTAAATAAACGGTCTTGGATTTCTTTGAGTAAATCCTTTCTTTTTTCGTTGATAGGTTGGTCTCTGATAAGCCCAATATATGAGTTTAGTTCGTCCACAGTGCCATAAGT
This sequence comes from Raineyaceae bacterium, assembly GCA_043771315.1. GTDB lineage: Bacteria > Bacteroidota > Bacteroidia > Cytophagales > Thermonemataceae > JANYGM01. The sequence continues at coordinate 481 of JAYVHJ010000215.1, read as the reverse complement.
GTCTATTCTTAGGTCAGATTTGAAAACTCTTGTACCTCCAATTAGTGAGGTTTGTCCTTTGTCGCCTGTTTTTGTATATATTTTCATTGAATTGTGAATTGTGAATTGTGAATGTTACATCTCTCTCGCAAAGATACATTTTTTCCTTTATTTCTACGGAAAATATATCTTGTGGATAAAATGTTTCTGGCTTAAATACCTAAAAAACTATCCATAGTATTGTTGAAAACCACAACTTAAAAAAGTTTTATGTTAATTTTCTATTAATATTATGGTAATATTGGGTTACTTTTTGTATTTTTACGGTATATACTTACATAATGTTTGGTTTTAAATGTAAGTTTTAGAATTTTATTTTTATAAATACTTTTAAATCAGCTATTTACAACAATTTTACTGCAAAACTCTTTTCCCTCATAATACAATACATATTTTAAATGAAAAATATATATCTTCTCTTTACAATCCTCATAGGCGTATA
>JAYVHJ010000214.1:0-8101 GCA_043771315.1 Raineyaceae bacterium | reverse complement strand
TTGATACATTTTGCTTTAAATTTTTCACAATAATTATAAAACCTATCCTTATCACGAATAACATAATACTTCCTTAAAAAAGCAATTTGCAATCTATGCGCACTATCTATACGAGTTTGAGTACAAGTTTTGTACAGTGTTTCAAAATCAGCATTATAAAACGTAAAATCAAAGTTTTTAGGAACACTATCAGCAGAACCTTGTCCAAAAACAATATGAAAAGACAAAAAGAAAACAATAAAAAGTAATTTTTTGATATACATTAAATTTTAGTTACTAAACAAATATTTTACAGCTTATTATCATTTTGTCACTTTATACCTAAGAGTGTAAAGTGACATTTTATAAATTTTATCTAGTATATAGAGGGGAAAGCAGTTGGATTTGCCTCGTGCATGATCTCATAAATCTTATCAAAAATATCTTCTACATTAGGTTTTGAAAAATAATCTCCATCTGATGAGTAAGCTGGTCTGTGGTCTTGCGAATGTACCGTAAGGGGTGCAGCATCTAAGTATTTGTAAGCCTGTTGCACTTCTAAAACTTGTTGCATCATAAAAGCACTTGCGCCACCTTCTACATCTTCATCAGCAAAAACAACTCTATTCGTCTTTTTGATAGCTTCTACAATAGTATGATTAACATCAAAAGGAAGTAAAGTCTGAACATCAATGATTTCACAAGAAATACCCACCTCTTCCAACGCAATAGCTGCTTCTTCCATCACTCTACACATAGAACCATAAGTAACAATAGTAACATCAGTACCTTGTCTTATCACTTCTGGCACACCCAAAGGCACAGTAAATGCTCCTACATTCAAGGGCATAGCTTCTTTAAGTCTATAACCGTTTAGACATTCAATGATTAGTGCAGGTTCATCTGTTTGTAGCATTGCATTATAAAACCCTGCTGCAATAGTCATATTACGAGGAACAAGTACGTGTATTCCTCTAATAGAATTGAGTATCATTCCTATTGGAGAGCCTGAATGCCAAATGCCTTCTAGTCTATGCCCTCTAGTTCTGATAATAACAGGTGCTTTTTGACCACCTTTTGTTCTGTATTGCAAGCAAGCCAAGTCATCAGACATAATTTGAATAGCATACAACAAATAATCTAAGTATTGTATCTCTGCAATAGGACGCAAACCACGCATTGCTGTACCAATTCCTTGCCCCAAAATGGTACATTCTCTTATTCCTGTGTCAGAAATACGTATTTCTCCAAATTTATCTTGCAAATCTGCAAAGCCTTGATTTACATCTCCAATTTTCCCTACATCTTCACCAAAAGCCACGACAAGAGGATTATTAGAGAAGATGTTATCAAAATTAGCCCTCAATACTTCCCTTCCATCAACGAGTTTAGAAGGCTCAAAAGCATCATTATTATAGGTGGCTTTGACAACTTTTATATGTTTATAACTCTCTTTTGATTGAGAATAAAGAAAAGAATTGTATTCACCTTGCGCTTGGTAGCTTTTTTCGTCCAACCAATCAGTAAAACGTCCTTTTAGTTCTGCCAAATTAGTGGCATTTCTCATCAAACGTAATACTTTTTTCAAAGCAACAAACGCATCTTTCTTAATTGGGTTGATAGTTGCGGCTAAATCTTCTCTAATCTTAGCAATTTTAGCAGAAACTTCTCCAGAAGTAGCCACAGCTGCTTCTCCAAGCAACATATCCACACCATTTTGATATGTTTTTAGCGTAGATAAAAAGTTATTCCACGCAGTTGAACGTGCTTTTTTGACTTTATCTTTAGCCTTTGTTTCAATTTCTGTAAGTTCTTCAACAGTTGCAATGTTATTAGCTACAATCCATTCCGCAAACTTTTTATTACAATCAAAATCTACCTCAAAAGCCAATCTTTCAAGTGTTTTATAGCGTTCGTGTGAGCCAGAAGTAGAATGACCTTGTTGTTGTGTAACATCAACAACGTGAACAAGTGCAGGAGAATGGATTTTCCTGCAATTATCAGCTGCAACTTGATACGTATCTATCAAAGAAGGATAATCCCAACCTTTAACTCTAAAGATTTCTAACCCTTTTCCGTCTTCATTTGTTTGAAAACCAGCCAAAACGTGAGAAATACTGTGTTTAGTTGTGTGATATTCTTTCCCAACAGAGATACCAAACTCGTCATCCCAAACAGACATCAATATAGGTACTTGCAAGACACCCGCAGCATTGATAGTTTCATAAAACATACCTTCAGAAGTGGAGGCATTACCAATAGTTCCAAAAGAAATCTCATTACCATTGATAGAAAAATCAGTAAATTTAGTGAGTTCTGGGTTATTTCTATACAGTTTTGAAGCCCAAGCAAGCCCCAAAAGTCTAGGCATTTGCCCTGCAGTAGGAGAAATGTCAGCAGATGAGTTTTTTAGTTGTGTAAGTACCTTAAAACTCCCATCATCATTGAGCATACGAGTAGCAAAATGCCCATTCATACAACGCCCTGCGGTGGCAGGCTCATTATTGATGTCAGTATCAGCATATAATTGCGCAAAGAATTGCTCAATAGTAATAGCCCCAATAGCAAACATAAAAGTTTGGTCACGGTAATAGCCAGAACGGAAGTCGCCGTTTTTAAAAGCCCTCGCCATAGCAATTTGGGCAAGTTCTTTGCCATCACCAAAGATGCCAAATTTAGCTTTACCCATAAAAACTTCCTTGCGTCCAGTTAGGCTTGCTTCTCTACTCTCACAAACCAGCGTAAAATCTTGTAAGATTTCGTCTTTGGTGAGATTTAGGGAGGTGAAATGTGTTGTTGTTGAAGAATTTGAAGTCATTTTTTTGATATATGATATATGAGAGATAAGATAGTTTTTAGAGAAGATTTAGTTATTTAATCTTCGTTATCAATTTTAACAGCGTTGCCTATTGTCAATATATTACCAAGAATAGTTGCAGTTCTAAGGCTTCCAAGCACTTTTTTAATAGTTTCTACAAATTCTTCCATATTATTGACAACGCCAAAATCTTCTACAGGACTAGAAAAGGCATTTATTTTAAAAGGAAAGATAGTATCAACTGTTTGGTCAAACCATAGTAATCTATAACTATATCCCCTAAGTTGTGTAGCAATAATAAAGAAAGAAACCCTAACCACTTCATCATTGTTTGGATAGGTAGTAACTGTTTGCGCCCCAAGTTCGTTATTAGAAGTTTTTTCTAAGTAATCAGCTTGTTCATCTAAGACATTTATTGGCGTAAATGCTGTTTTTATTGGTTTTACCCAAAAGTTATCTATTGTCATTGTGTATTTAGTTTAAATAAAAGTGGAAGATGATCACTAAAAGTAAAAGAATTATTGTTTAGATTAACTAAATTATATGATTTTGTTTGTTGAATAATTTGTATAGTTGGAAGGTCTAGGGTATCAATAATATTACCTTTGAGTAATACATTATCAAGCATATTCCAATGATATTCATTAACGCTTTTTAAGTTATCTAAATAATACGTACCAGCCACTTTTTGCACTCTTGTGGTTGGAATAAAATCTCCTAATAGTGAGAAAGTAGGATTATAAAACCTTTCATATTCCCTTGCATTAAGTTTTCGTGTTATTTTAGCAGTAGTTTTGTCAGAAACACTATTAAAACCTTTAGCATCTATCATTCCCTTATCAAAAGGGTTCATATTAAAATCTCCAAATACTATTACTTGCGTTAATTTCAGTTGTTTTTGTTGTAGATTTATATCTTCTATATGGTCTATTGACATAGTTGCTTGTGTATCTTCATCACGCCAGAGTTTACTTGGCAAATGCACCCCCGCAATTAAAATTATATCATTTTGAGTTTTTAAGCAACAACATAAAATGTGGTTAGAAACATTGTCATTATGTAGATAAAACGTTGCATCAGGCAGTTTAGAGTAAAATTTGCATTTTTTATGTAATGAAATAATACGTTTTAAACCTGTTTCTTGATAAATTTGCAAATCATCTAACAAAGATTCATTCAAAAGCAATATATCCACCTGAAAATCATTAAGTATCTCTTTTAAAGGTTGTAAACAATCTTTTTGATGTATATTCCACGTTAGAAAAGTGATAGGCATATTGCGTATTTCAAGTGTTTTTTTAGTTAGAATGATTAAAGGACAAGATAGAAATAAAAAAGAATAAACCAAACATAAATGTTTTCGTTGCAAAACCTTATTCTATTACTTCTGGCTCTTCATCATTGATAATTTTCCTTTCAACTTTCTTCTTGCCAATACGTTTTTTTATAGAAATAGTCCATTCAGATGCATCATAAAGACTCTTATTAGAGATTTTCCAGTCGTAAGAAAAGCCTGTTGTGATAGTTGGCGTATTAAATTCAATAGAAGTAATGATAGTCCTTTGCGTAGAATACCACGCTCCAAGCCCAAAAAAGCCATATTGAAACAATGAGCCTGCATTATCAGAAAAATGATACCTAAAAAAGCTACCAAGATTAAAATTTTGGTCATTATTTTCCTGAATAACACGCATATTAGGGGTAATACTGTATTTCTTCCCTCTATAAACACGCACTCCAGCTACCAAATGATACCTAAAACCTTGCGTATCATTAGGCATATCAAACAAAGTAGTATCTTTTAAAGTAAGATTGTAAATAGCTGCGCCCAAAAACATCTTTTGGTCATTTTGGTGTTTATTATCTTCCTGATAAATCCAAATACCTGTAGAAAAAGTGTTATAATTTGTCCTATTAGAAATGTTTGAAATAGTTTTTGTATTGCGCTGATACCTGCCCACACTCGCTCCCACGCTAAAAAAGAGTTGTTTTTCTTTGATAAGAGAGAAATTATAGGCAAGCCCAATGCTTGCGCCAACAATCTTTTTCGCTCCACCTCTTTCTGATTGGTTGTTAAACGCTATTCCCACGCCTCCAAAACGGTTATTTTCACCGTTTGCATCACCTTTATTGTCATATTTATTTTTAACGAAAGGTACGACTAAGGAAATATTAGGAATACGGTAATTGATTTCAGAAGGTATATTGATATGTTCGTTACGAGAATGATAACTAAGTGTTGCTTGACTTTTTGTACCCAAAAGCGCAGGATTAGCCATCATAGGGGAGTTAAAATACATAGAATAGCGTTCATCTTGTGCCAAACTTACGGTAGTTTTTATCAGAAATAAAAGAAAAAAGCAATGTTTTAACATAGAAAAGATATGTTTTGATTTAGATAGGTTCATTTAAAGGACTAAAATTACAAAAAGTAAGGAAAAAACCTCAAAAAAAGTTTAAAAAAAGTTTGTTTTATACTTTTATTTACTACCTTTGCGATAAATATTCTTAGATAAGAAAAATTATCATTTAGGAATATCCTTAAAATCATCAAAACAATAACAATAGTCAAGTTTTGCAAAGTAATATCAATTATAACGACCTCAAAAGTAAACTTCTTTTGCACGCATTGAAGGCTACACAACAGCGCATAGTCATTTATGAAGCAGTTTTGCGCCTAAACAATCATCCTACAACAGAAGAAATTTATGCTTTGATACGCCCAGACAATCCAAGTGTATCATTAGGAACTGTTTATAAGAATTTGGAGAAATTTGTTGAAGCAAAATTAATTAGAAAAGTAGCTTGTGAAGACGGAATGATGCGTTTTGACGGTAATATAGACAAACATAACCATTTTTATTGTACTAATACCCATGAAATTATAGATTTTCAGGAAGAAGACTTGCATCAATTGATTGGTAATTTTTTGAAGAAAAAGAAAATAGATAATTTTGAAATAGAAGACTTTCATCTCCAAATCAATGGCAAAAAAATAGATATTCAAAAAGAAATTGTATTTTCTTAATAATTGTGAATTTAATACAAAATGTTCACAAATAATAATAAAGAAAGTATATTTTAGTGTATAATTTATAAGTATTAATATTTTTCATTTAAAAAAACAAACAGATTATGACATTAGTTTTGAAACAAGCACCTAAATTTAAGGCGGCTGCAGTAATCAATGGTGAGGAAATAGTTGAAAATTTCTCATTAGACCAGTATTTAGGCAAAAAACATGTAGTATTTTTCTTTTATCCAAAAGATTTTACGTTTGTTTGCCCTACTGAAATTTTGGCATTTCAAGAGAAATTAAAAGAGTTTGAAAAACGCAATTGTGCCGTAGTTGGTTGTTCTACTGATACAGAAGAAACTCACTTGGCGTGGTTGAATACACCAAAAGACAAAGGTGGCATCAATAGCGTTACATATCCATTAGTGGCGGACACGTCTAAAACTATTGCTAAAAACTATGGTATTTTGGCTGGTTATGATGATTATGATGAAGATGGTAATCATACTTTTGTAGGTGCGCCTATTGCTTTGCGTGCTACATTCTTGATTGACAAAAACGGTATGATAAACCAAGAAACAGTTAATAACTTCCCATTGGGTCGTAATATTGATGAAACATTACGTTTGTTAGATGCTTTGCAATACGTTGAGAAACACGGAGAAGTGTGTCCAGCTAATTGGTCTGAAGGCAAAGAAGCTATGAAAGCTACTAAAGAAGGTGTTGCAGAATATTTAGGCAAACATTAATAGTTATGAGTTGTGAGTTATGAATTATGAATGAATACAAAATATTTGTATTTAGATAATCTTCAACCACAAAAATAAACGCTCAAATAGTAATATTTGGGCGTTTTTTGCGTTATAAATGTGTTTTTCTTCTTAAAAATATCAAAGAAAAAGAAAAAAGTCTTATATTTGCGCCCAATACGTAAATTAGCTATAAAGTAACATTATAATCATTTTTTTTCTGAATATTCTCACACATATATACGACCTGCACTCGCACAAACGCAAGGCTTTTGCGGTACTTATTGACCCCGACAATGTTGATGAGAATTCTTGCAAACGTATTGCCTTACTTGCGCAAGAGAATAACGTAGATTTTATTTTTGTAGGCGGAAGTCTGCTGACAACAGATAATCTTACTCAAACCGTGAATATTTGCAAAGCAAATACGACTATTCCAGTGGTTTTATTTCCTGCCAATAGCCTACATATTGATAATGGCGCAGATGCTCTACTTTTTTTGTCGCTGATTTCTGGACGAAATCCAGAGTTTTTGATAGGACAACATATTTTAGCTGCCCCAGCCTTAAAAAGAAGTAAACTAGAAATATTGCCTACAGGTTATATTTTGGTAGATACAGGAAAACCCACCACAGTAACCTACATTAGCAATACAACGCCAATTCCTTACGAAAAAGATAGCGTAGCTGCTTGTACGGCACTTGCAGGAGAATTTTTAGGGTTGAAACTTATTTATATGGATGGTGGTAGCGGAGCAGAAAAACCTATCAGCAAAAGTATGATAAAAGCCGTTTGTGCAACAATAGATGTGCCTTTGATTGTGGGTGGTGGCATCAACTCCGTTGAGAAAGCAAAAAATGCCTTAGAAGCAGGAGCAGACATTATTGTAGTTGGCAATGCACTAGAAAAATCCCCAGAATTATTAAAAGAAATAGCCTTTTTAATGGCAAACTTTGTGTAAAAGGTGATTAAAAGTATAAACAAAACTTAGAAAGTGAAGGTTATTGAAGTGTTTATACATCAAAATAAAACAGATTTAGTTTAAAAATATTTAAAAAACAAGTTTAATGTCAAAATTTCAAGGTTTATCAGTTAGTCCTATTGGTCTTTTACCAATCTTTTTGTTTACTTCAGGGTTTTTCTTGCTTGTAATGCTCGTGTCGTATGCTACTTTGCGTAATACACGCACTAATATGCGAGATTTTCAAGAAAATTTGTTTGAAATTTGTGAATTGCGTTTGCTTTTTGTTGTAGAAATGCTTGTTTCTACTAAATTTCAAACAGAATTTTCTATAAAAGTTCCCACAGAAACACTTACAAAAATTAATGTTTTAGCAACAGAAATTAAAAATGAAACTACGTCATTACAAGAAAAAATAAAAATAGAAAATAAATTTTTGCCTTTGCTCAATGAGGTAAAACCTACTTTAAATGCTAGTCTGTCAAAAGAAAATCTTCAAAAACTAACGGATTTGGACAAACAAATCCTAAAAAACAAACAAGGTTATATCCATTATTATGAAGCATATAACAAAATGG
>JAYVHJ010000213.1:0-2205 GCA_043771315.1 Raineyaceae bacterium | reverse complement strand
AGTTGGCAATTTTGCTAGCAAACGAACAATACTCAAATCAAGTAATGCTTTGTCTGTTTTTGGGTTGATAGGTTTTGGATAAAATGCTGAAAGTGAGCAAACAAGAGATGAAAGTACGCCCATTGGGTGCGCATTAACAGGGAAACCATCAAAAATTTTGCGCATATCCTCATTAACAAGTGTATGCGTTTTGATTTCAGAAGTAAAATGTGCTAATTGCTGTGCAGTAGGTAACTCACTATAAATCAGTAAGTAAGCAACTTCTAAAAAAGTTGATTTTGCAGCTAATTGCTCTATTGGATAGCCACGATAGTGCAAAATGCCTTCTTCACCATCTAAGAAAGTAACGGCACTTTTGGTAGCACCTGTATTTTTGTAACCGCTATCCAGCGTAACGTAGCCTGTTTCGTCACGAAGTTTGCCAATATCAATGGCTTTTTCGTTTTCAGTACCTACAATAACAGGGTATTTGTAAGATTTACCCTCTAAAATGATTTCTGCAAATTCAGACATAAAAATTGTGAGTTGTGAGTTATGAATTGTGAGTTGTAAATGAATACAAAGTATTGATAATCAATTATTTAATTCGTAATTTGTAATTGATAATTCGTAATAGAAATAAATTTTTGCTTAAAATTAAGAGAAAATTTAAGATAAAAAAAACTTTATCAAATATTAACTGCTTTTTGTTGAAAATGTTATCTTATTATCAGTATTAAGCAATAAAGAATTTTTCAGTCAAAGCATCTACATAATTTTCACCTTGCGTAAGGCTACAATTTGTTTCGTCTATGTACAATTTTACAGCTTCCAACTTTTGTTCTCTTTTGATAAGTATAATTATTTGATTTTTAATACTATTTTCTGTGGCAGATTCACTTTCTAAGGATGTTTTTAATTTGTTTAGTACTAAATTTTCTACATAATTTCTGCTTGGTATAAGTCTTATATCCATTGTGAAATAGTGAAGTATGATAGCTGGCATTATGCCTCTTAGTCGCCAAGTTTTCAATATTTGCTCGTCTAATTCTTTGATATTTACAGTCATAGGGGTATTTAAGTTACTAAAATTATAAAAACAAACCTAAAAGTAAGATAAAAAACCAACATAAAAAAATTAGAAGTTTTTTATTCAAAAATTCGTTTATTCCCTATTTTTGACTACTTTTGTCGTCCATAACAACTGCATTAGTAAACCCTAAAAAAGCTAAAAAAATCCGTTATGGCAAAATATATTTTCGTGACAGGTGGCGTAACCTCCTCACTGGGCAAAGGAATTGTCGCATCTTCCCTTGCAAAACTGCTTCAAGCACGTGGATTTAGCGTTACTATCCAAAAATTTGACCCTTACCTCAACATTGACCCAGGCACGCTCAACCCCTACGAACACGGTGAATGTTATGTTACGGAAGATGGCGCAGAAACTGACCTTGATTTGGGGCATTACGAGCGTTTTTTGAATGTTCCTACCTCAAAAGCTAACAATATCACTACTGGACGTATCTACAACACCGTTATTACCAATGAAAGGCAAGGCGCATATTTGGGTAAAACAGTCCAAGTTGTGCCACATATCACAGATGAAATTAAGAGAAATATCCTTATTTTGGGTGAAACAGGGGAGTTTGATATTATTATTACAGAAATTGGTGGCTGTGTGGGTGATATAGAATCTTTACCATTTATTGAAGCTGTAAGACAACTAAAATGGGAATTAAACGCTCACGACACTGTTATTGTACATCTTACGCTTGTACCTTACCTAAAATCAGCTGGAGAACTCAAAACAAAACCTACTCAACACTCTGTTAGACAGCTTTCTGAAGCGGGTTTGCAAACGGATATTCTCGTTTGTCGTAGCGAAAGACCTATTCCAATGGATTTGAGAAAGAAAATAGCGCTTTTTTGCAACGTACACATCAATTCTGTAATTGAAGCACTAGATGCAGACACTATTTATGATGTGCCACTTTTGATGAAAAAAGAGAAATTAGATGAACGTGTACTGGCAAAACTCAAACTTTCTTCCAAAAAAGACCCTGATTTAGATGCGTGGAAGGCTTTCTTGGGAAAACTAAAAAATCCTACTACTGAAATTACTATTGGTGTGGTAGGCAAATATGTAGAACTTCCAGATGCGTATAAGTCTATTACAGAGGCTTTTATACACGCAGGCGCATACAACGAATGCAAGGTGAACCTTAA
>JAYVHJ010000212.1:0-2623 GCA_043771315.1 Raineyaceae bacterium | reverse complement strand
TAAAAGCAGATAATTACAAAGATTTTCCAACACTCAGAGAAGCAGTAAAACAAATTTTCCAAGATTATGGAAAAATATATGATATAAAATTCAAAAATTCCAATGTATAAATAATTATGTCTTAGCACTTAAAATGCTCCATTTATGCCAAAGAAAAAGCCTGTTTCTTTTTGTTTATTGATAGAATAATCAAACTGTAAGACTAAATTATAAAAAGAAACTATATCAATTCCCACGCCAGTCGTATAGAGAAACTGATTAGCTAGTTGATTATTAGTCTTAGCGGAATTTTTATCTCTGATATAACCTATATCCGTATAAATTCTTGCATAAGCACTCACAGGAAACGTTCTGAATTGCTGGATAGGTATCCATTTAATATACTTTTCTACCTTAAAGAGTTCATATTTTACTGTTGGTTTGAGCAGGGCATAGCTTTGTCCATCAATAACATACAACTGATAGCCACGCAGCAAATCCGTTCCATAACCCAGCCCTTGCGCTTGTGCATAAGGTTGCTTATTTGCATAAAAAACCCGCCCACTAATAGCAAAATCAGCATAAAAACGCTTAGAAAGAGGCTTAAAATAAGCAAGATTAGCATAAACAGCCGTTAAATTAACATCATCTAAACTAGAAATCCCCCACTTAGAAACATTTCCCTCAAAACGGTAACCTTTTAGTGGATAATATTGTACATCTCGCTTGTCGCAAACAAAATTATAGCCAAGTTGCAAGTAATTTTGTTGCGTGCTTCCCGCTAAATAATAGTTAGGATTAAGTTGAAGAATGGTATCATTAACGCTAAAACGGTTGTATTTAAGTCCTGCGCTATGTGTTGTATAAAAACTTGCTCTTCTATTGATTCCCACACTGATTTGGAAGCGTTGACGCAGAATTTTTTCACTTTGAAGAAAGGTAAGTTTGTTGTTTTCTGTTTGATAAGCAATTTGTTTGTTGCGTGCATACACAACATCAAAGACCATTCCATATTTTTGGTACTTGTCAATATAAGGAATTTGATAACTGAATGAAACTTTTGGCGTAAAACCAAACTGTAAAAGCATAGAAAGGCTTTCATTTCTGCCACGTACATTATTACGAGTGAGTCTTCCGCCAAAGTTAGTACGTCCCAAATCTCTTCCTCTATCATTCCACCACTCATTAAAATTACGGTCAGCAAGTTCAAAAATAACCATAGGAAACCAATACCAACGCTCTTGTAGTGTAAACAAAATAGTAACTTTTTCTATATAATTTGTATGAATAAGTGTCTTATTAGCATCAAAAACAGGCAAAACGTCACTTTTACTTATCTTTATGGAGGGTTTTACCACAACAAAAAGATTAGTATTAAAGAGTTTGTTACGTTCTCTTTCCAAAATAGCATCAATTTTATGTTTTGAGAGCGTATCACCTATCTTTATGGCAAGCTCACGGGTAAGAATAGAAAGTTTTGTTTTCTTATTTCCCTTAAAATTTATTTCTTCAATAATATAAAAGTGGCTACTATCTTGTTTTGGTAAGATATTTGTAGTGTTTTCCGTAGAATCAGAAAATATTTTCTGAAAAATATCTTTATTTTGACCAAGAAGCGTATTATTTTTTTGGAAAAATACGTTAAAAAGAATTAAATAAAAGAAAAAATTTATTATAGTTTTTTGGTACATTTGCATTAGTGTTATTCTTTGTTAAAATTATCTTTAATTTTTTGTTTAAAAGTGTTGTTGTTTTTGAAATACATAAACAACGACAATAAGAAATGGTTAATATTTCTGTATTAACTCACAATTCACCACTCAAAACTCACCACTCAAAAATGAGTATTATCAGTAATACAAACCGTTTTTTGGTATTTTTTGCGCTACTTTTCTCGTTAGATGTAGCCCTTATGTATGCGCATTATACGCCAACAGTAACGGTTTTGCCTACGAATATAGCTATTTTTTTGGAAGTTACTGTATTTATTTTGATGATTGGTTTCTTTTTTTATTTTTTAGATTATCAAAAAAAGACCAAAAAACGTGCCATAATGCTTATGGTAGATGTTTTGAGCTTTTCTGAAGATGCCGTAGTTGCTTTAAATGCCAAAAATGAAATTATTGGTCATAATAGTTTGTTTGCGGCTTTGTGTGCGCCACGCTACCCAGAAGATGGCAAAAATATCTTAGAAATTATCCCTACAAGCTGGCTTTCAGAGTGGCAAAACGCCCTTCAAACCCTCCAAATAGAACCAAAAACACAAATAGGAGAAAGTCACGCCAAAACCTTTGACTTTGAGAGTGTTATTTTCTCCAAGAAAGAAGATAGCATATTGGTTGTCTGCAAAAAAATGCACCCATTAGCCAACCAACAGCATTTTTTGCCAGAACTTCAAGCCCGCAACAAAGAACTTTCTGAAAGTGTGCGCCAACTGCATCAAACGCAAGATATGTTTATGCAACTGCAAGAAGAACTCAAAGACAAAGAGGCTAATCTTAGTGCAATGATAGACAATTTGGAGGATATTATTGTGTCTGTGGACTTCAAATACAAGGTTTTGAGTATGAATAAGGCATTTAGAGAAACTTATAGAAGGCGTGAAATTGTTGTAAAGAAAGGCTTAAATCTGCTCAAAATAGTG
>JAYVHJ010000211.1:0-1523 GCA_043771315.1 Raineyaceae bacterium | reverse complement strand
GATAATATTTTCCGTATTATTAGTTATGATTGTGAACTGAAAAATACTAGAAATAATGCCGTTTTAGCCAGTTTGCCTATTACTACAACGACATCTATTATTCAGCCAAATGATGCTAATTTTCTAGTAACTGCCACGCCACAAACACTTACAAATGCACCTTTAAATGCGCCCATTTCATTGGAATATGCTTTTAGACTTACTTCTACAGATGCAACTGCACCAGTTGATTTTAAGGTAAACGACACTATCAAAGGAAAGACGGAACTTGATAATTATTTTGCGTATGATGATGGCACAGCAGAATATGTGGCAGGTATTGCGCAAACACAAGGTAAAATAGCAGTTCAGTATAAGCTCAATGCGCCTGCGGTTATTACTGATATTGATATTTCTTTTGTGCCTTTTAAGCAAAATTTGTCACAAGAAACCTTTATTCTGTCTATTTGGAAGAAAGTAAAAGGTAGAGAAGATGAGATTTTATTTCAGAAATCTTTGCAAGTAAAATACCCTACTTCTCCTAATGGTTTTGTGCGTTTTGCGGTGGATAGCACCAAAATAGTAAATATTGTTGATACATTTTATGTTGGTATTCAGCAAACTAGCAATGATTTGTTGGCTATTGGTTTTGATAAAGACAACAATGCACAAACCAAAACTTTTTTTAATATTCAAGGGAATTGGGAGCAAGACCCACTCATCAAAGGCGCACTAATGATACGCCCAGTTTTTGATAATGATGTTTTTGTTCCTGATGTAGCAACTGCTTTAAATGATAATCAGGACACTAAAAATAATATTTCTCTGTTGCCAAATCCTAGTAAAACTGGAGAAAACAATGTTATTAGCATAAAAGCTCTTACACGTATTACAAACGTACAAGTATATAATACACAAGGGCAGATGCAAGAAGTTATTTTTGATAAAGAAAATCAAAATATTATTACCAAAAACCTATCCAAAGGCTTGTATATGGCACTTTTGAAAGATGCTAATGGTAAAATTTTTAGTAAGAAAATTGTTTTGGAATAAGACTAAATCACCATCAAATTGCAGCCACGAATATCTGTGTTATCCAAGCGTCCTAGTATTTCGTAGGTATTTGGGCTTATTTTTTTTGCTAAATCTTTGGTTTCTAAAAATGCACAGGATTCAATATTAGCTAAATCAATAATATTAATTGCGCCACTTTGACGAGTGATATTACCAGAAAATGGGTCTGTTGTATCTCTAAGCAAGAATTTCATAGAAGGTGGCAAAGTAAAAATACCATTTTCTTGTGAATATGCTTGCGAAAGTAGTTCTGTCATTCCATATTCTGAATGTATTTGCTTGACATTAAAAGCATTACACAAAATTTCGTGGGCATCTTGTCTAATAAGTTCTTTTCTACGTCCTTTCATTCCCCCTGTTTCCATAATAATCACATCAGAAAGGTCTTGTGGGTGATTTTCTGCAAAATCTAGCAAGGCAAAAGTAACACCAATAAGTAATATTTTTTCGTTTTTTTGTCTTAATAATTG
>JAYVHJ010000210.1:0-1911 GCA_043771315.1 Raineyaceae bacterium | reverse complement strand
GGTGGTTGGTATTTTTCCTGCCCATTTATCATTCGCCCAGCCTTTTATTTCAGTGATATGAAAGATGCGCCTGGCGTGTGAAGAACAAAAATCTCTTGTAGTTTCCTTGTTGCTTCCAGAATAAAAAAACCATTGCAAACCTAAATCTTGTGTCGCCACTTCCATATAATTACGAGAAAACTGGTTGAGGGAATCTGTTGTAATTTGTTTGGCATACCTTACGTACCTGGCTTCTATTTGAGCATTACCAAGTATTTCTGTTTGAAGATTGGCAACCATATCTTTGTAACTGCTTCCTGTTGTGATACTTTGGTTGAGAATAGTTTTTATTGGCAACAAAATATTCTGTTCAAGTCCTGCCTGAGTTAGGCTGTTGTAGGTTGCTTCTTTGGCTGTCTCAATGGCAAAAGTGTAGGCTGCTTTTCCTTCATCAAAAACCTTGTCAAGGATTTTTAGGTATTTATTTTGACTGATAACTATCGTGTCAAAGTTTGCCAGAAAGTTGCTGACATTTTCTGCGTAAGCATCAGTAAAAAAACTTTTTTCAAAAGATGCTTTGGCATTATTGATAAGTTTTATATTTTTGCCATTGGGAGAGATAACGCCATTTTTCACTTCCAAACCTTTGACTAGCTGGAGAATTTCAAAGTGAAGGTTTTGCTGGTACTTGCCAACATCAGCCAAGAACTTGCCTTGCGCTTCTTCTATTAAGGCTAAGATAATATTTGCTAAGGCTTGAGGTGTCATAGGTCAGGCTGATTCTAAGTAAAATTTCGTGGATTATCTTATTTTTGGTAAAATAAAAGCGTTTTATGCAGAAAATCTGCAATTATTGGGTTTATTTTACAATATTTGTGCCTAAACTTTCTAAAAAATATGAGAAATTACTCTAAAATGGGCGACAACTTGCCCGAATGGTTTCAGAGACTAATGGGAATTATATTAACTTTGCTCATTTTAGGTGCAATTTTGAAAAACTGTGCCTAATTTTTTGGTTGTCAAAAGTTTTTCTAAGGCTAAAACCCATTCCAAATCACAATCATTATTAACTTCTACCAAATTATCCTGATTATCGTTTGTGCATACACAACAACAATAGCGAGGTTCGTTGCCCAGTCCCCATTCATAAACAATAATCATTATTTCATCATATTGTCGCTCGTGAATATATTTGATATATTCTTTATCTTGGAGCTTGTAACCAAAATTTAATAGTTTTTTCATAATTTTTATTTTCCTATAATAACTCCCAAAATAAAGGATAAAACAACGCCTATTTTCCAATAGATGCCATTTCTTATCCTTTTTCGTATGATTTTTTGCAGTTTTTGATACTCAACTTTATAAGCTTCAATATCTGCTTTTTGCGTTTGCATTATCAAATCAGAAGTTCTAATTTGTTTTTCCAATGCAATAATCAGCAAACTATCTACTCGTTTGAGTTCTCTTAATGAAAGTTTTTCTATACGTACCTTTTCATAAGTAACTGTATCAATGCACACAAAACCACCTTTAAGGAAGACGTTTTGCGCCTTTAAGGTCATAAAGTGAGGGCAGATGCACAGACTTAACATCAAGAATATCACACAAACTATCCCTTTGAAGTTTGATAATGGCAGTTTCTTGTTTCTCAAAATATAATTCTTCATAAAGAATTTGTGTTTTTTGGTTTAGGCTGTCAATTTTATGTAGGAAGGCTTTTTTGTCTGTGTCATTAGTTTCTTTGTCGGAATAAATAACAAAAATCAATGACAAATACAGTATCACAAGAGCGGCGGCAAAAATTATATTTTTCATAATTTTGAAGGTTTAAGTATCTAATAAAACGCCTTTACAATGTTGTAAAGGCGTTTTTTCTCTCACAGTGGGTCTTGCCCTATTTTTAGATATTATCTTTGTTCCTTGTTCTGG
>JAYVHJ010000209.1:0-2259 GCA_043771315.1 Raineyaceae bacterium | reverse complement strand
TTGAGTAAGCGTTTTGTAGTGTATGAAAATTCTGTAAATATTATCTCAAAAGGAGTTTTTAGTAATATTGTTTCAGAACGTGCTGAAAATCAACAAATTGACTTTGATATTTCATATCCAAATTATGAAATTGTAAATCCGCAAGCTGCCGTAAAAGTAGTTTTAAGGCAAAATTTCCGTTGGGATAATGCTGTAATAATGTCTAATGCCTTCAATATCAATGAATTTCAAAAACTAATGATTTTTACGAGTTTTAAGGGAGAAAACAATTTTAAAGGAAACAACGAATACCGTTATTTTGATGCACAAAGCCTACTTTTCACAGGTTTTAATGTAAGAAAAATTAGTATTTTGGATTCTGTTGCTAATATTATTGGGAAAATGCCTGCGCAAAAATTGGCAACTGTTCAGCTACAAACAGATGAGTTGCGTAGGAGTTATACCCGTTTGCAGGATTTGAGCGGTGGTTTTTTCATAAATCAGTATGAGACACAAACAGGAAATATCAGCAGTGATTATGTAAAAGTGTATTTTTCTCTAAAAACGCCCAATATCAATGAAGATGTGTTTGTAGTTGGCAAATTCAATGATTTTACGCCAGATGTCACACATAAACTCACGTATGATGACAAAAATGGCGCATATCAAGGCAGTTTTTTACTCAAACAAGGCATATATAATTATGCTTATGCTACAAAAAAAGATAATAAAATCTCAGAAACGACTTTTGAAGGCAGTTTTCAGGCTACAGGAAATGATTATGAGATTATTGTTTATTACCGCCCAGTTGGTGCAAGATACGACCATATTATTGGTTATAAGGCATTTAAAGTGAATTAGTCGTTTCTTCAAAAGTAGCCAAAACCACGTTTATTTATCTTTAAGTCCTAGTAAAAAAACAAACAGCATTACTAAAAATAATATTTTTAGTGATGCTGTTTGTTTTTAATGGAATAACCTGTTATTCTTTTACTATTTTCTTCAAAATACTTCCTTTTTCTGTATTGATTTGAAGCATATAAATTCCACTAGCTGCATTTTCCAGAGAGAATGTAAATATATTTTTACTATTGATTTCTGAAGAATAAACTTGTTTTCCTTGCACATCATACACACGAGCCGTAGCTTTTCCTAAAATCAAACCGCCAAAATCAATGTTAAAATCACTTTTAGAAGGGTTTGGAGAAACTTTAACCAAATTAGCTAAAGAATTATCTACACTTGTAATAGCATTAAGTTTGACGGTTAAGTTATAACCAATAGTAGTAGTACAATTATTAGGTGCAGGCGTTCTTGCAGTTACTAAAAAAGTAATATTAGCAGGCAATGTAGGCGTTCCAGAGATAACTCCTGTAGCAGCATCTAAAGAAAGACCAGCAGGCAAAGCTACAGAAGTACTAAACGTATATGTTGCACCAACACTACCACCAGTAGCCGTAAATGTATGTGTATAAGGTGTGCCTACAATAGCATCAGCCAAAGCTCCAGTACCCAAAACTACAGGTGTACAATTAGGAATAACGCCCAAAGTATAAGATTGTGTTGCAAAACAAGCAACTGTTTGCGTAGCAGTAACCACATACGTAGCAGAAATAGTAACCGCAGTAGGCGTACCACTAATAGCACCAGTAGCAGTATTAAGGCTTAAACCAGCAGGTAAAGCAGGTAAAACGCTATAAACAA
This sequence comes from Raineyaceae bacterium, assembly GCA_043771315.1. Taxonomy (GTDB): domain Bacteria; phylum Bacteroidota; class Bacteroidia; order Cytophagales; family Thermonemataceae; genus JANYGM01. The sequence goes on along the minus strand of JAYVHJ010000209.1, from coordinate 576 downwards.
TAGTACCAGTATTGCCTGTTACACCAGCATTTAAGCTATAAGCAGTAGCAACAGTTGCGCCAGTAGCAGTTGTAACACCAAATACAAGTGTAGGACAAGCCACCACAATAGAATATGTTTTAGTTTGAGTGCAACCTGCACCGTTTGTAAGACTTATTGTAAAGTTAGCTGTACCAGCAGTTGTTGGTGTACCAGAGATAACACCAGTAGCACTATCAATAGTAAGACCTGCAGGCAAAGTACCAACACTAACAGACCAAGCAGGAGTACCAGTAAGCCCAGTTTGGGTGATAGTTTGTGAGTAAGCAGCTCCGACAACGCCATTAGCAAGTGTAGCAGGACTAATTACAATACCAGCACAAACCACCGCAAAAGTATAACTTTGTGTAATACTACAAGTTCCTTGTGTAGCAGTTACAGTATATGTTGCTGATGCTGTAGGCGCAATTGGTGTACCAGAGATAGCACCAGTTGTACTACTAATACTCAAACCAGCAGGCAAACTAGAAACAGTATAAACAACACTTTGTGTATTGCCTGTAACGCCTGCATTTAAACTATAAGCAGTACCAATAA
>JAYVHJ010000208.1:0-4730 GCA_043771315.1 Raineyaceae bacterium | reverse complement strand
GTTCAAGAGTTTGTCTTTAATCTCTTGCAAAATCTTATCTTTCATAAAATCCGGTATTATTTTCTCTGCCATCTTAACACCAGGAATGATGTCTTTGGCAAAATCAACGGCAATTTCAGCGTGAGGAACGTCAAGTTTATCCACTTTCCAGTTACCAATAAGATGACGTTTAGTGCCAAGAATCATATCACAAGACTGGCACAAAATAGCTACAAGAGCTAGGAGAAAAGCAAGCTTTTTCATAATAAAAGGGTTAAAATAGTTAAAAAATTAATGTAAGATTTATATAAAAACAACGTAATTGATAATTCGTAATTTGTAATTGAATTTATTGTACTAACTTGGTTAATTTTTTACCAAAAGAAGTAATAATATTTAATTTATTTTGGTTATAAAAGAGGTCTATTTTATAAGAACTTTTAAACGGTGGTACTAAAATATTTCCTTTGAGGTCAAAAAGGTAAGAAAAGCCTGCCATTTTGTCTGTTACGGCAATTATTTCGTTTCCTTTGAGGGAAAAATACTGTATTTCTTTGTCATTTTTGGAAGAAAAATCAGTTTCAAAGACCAAAGTTTCATTCTCATCAAGCAATGCAAATTTAGAAAAATCTTGACGAGCTATTAAAAAACTGGTATTAGTATTATTTTTTATTAGTTTGAAAGTTGCATTATTTGAAGGTAGTAATAATTGTTTTTTATTAATAATTTTTCCTTCCAAATTAAAACTAATAAGTTCTCCTAAAGTAGAAATAGTTGTTAGAATTGTTTTCTCTGGGTTTATACCTTTTTTTATAAAGATATTTGTACTGATTTTTGTGTCTAAATCAACAGAAATTTTACTTAAAAGCTCGCCTTTTCTACTAAAAATTTGTACTTTCCCGTTATCTAGTAAAAAAACTAAATAATCTTTTTGTGCAATTTTAATATGATTAGGAGCTTGTGAGCTACGACTACCAAGCTTTTTAGGATTCCAACCTTCTAATTTTTTGCCTTGTTTATCCAAAAGATAAACATCTCCATTCTCCAAAACAACACAAATTCTATAATCTTTATTTTGTTCGTAATCAAAGACTTGCAAACTTTTAATTTTAATTTCATCAGCAAAAATAACAGGGAAATTAGCTACTTTTTCACCTTTTTTGTCAAGCAAATGTACTCTATTTTGAGTAGCAAAAAGATACTGTGATTTCTTATTATTAAAAATATCCACTTGAAAAATAGGACTTACAAGCGGACTATCTGTATTTTTAGACCAAATCATTTGCCCTTTGTCAGAAAGAAAATGCACAACTGTTGCATCATCTTGCACGAGAATATTTATTTGTTTGTCTTTGTTTTGTGTACTAAAAAGTGCCGTTGGTTCACTCAAATTATTCTCAAAATCAGCCGTAAATTGCGGAATAAGTTTGGTTTTTTGAGTATTTTTAGCTACATTTTGTGTGTTTTTACTCAATATAAGAAGCGTTTGTAACGCTGTTTGTGGTTTTGGATTAATAATTTGAAAAGAAATTAGCGGAAAAAGTGTACGAAAATCACTATTTTCTTGCATTACTTTTTGTGTACTTTGATTAGTGTTTTGTAGCCAAATATCCCAAATTTGATTAGTATTCAAAAATATCCCAAATTTCTGAATATCTTGAGAAACTTCATATAAAGCGTTTTGAGCTACATTTTTACTTATTACTTCTTCATTCTCAATGGCATCTAACAGGAACTTCATTGTATTAAAATCACTCGTAATAGCAACAACATCAGTAGAAATTGGTACATAAAAGGCTTCTGAATAGCCTAAAAAGGATTTTCCTAGCAAAATTGAAGGAAATTCTTGTGTATTTAGGTATCTTATATGATTTTCTTTATAAATTTCGCCCGCATTTTCAGTATTCTTTGTTTGACTTTGTTGCATTTCATCTAAAATTTTGAGCATTGCAACTTGGTTTTTGGTATGAATAAGTAAAATTTTTCTTGTATTATTCCTAGAATTATCTGCAGAAATACTTTCAGAATTATATAAGATACATTCGTCTATTTCTGTACCTAAAGTCTTGAAAAATTGGTCTATAAATGCTATTTTAGTATGTTTTGTAAGAATATCAGGTTGCGAATTTTTGAAATAATCTTTTAAATCTTCTTGCATTTTAGAAGGATTATCAAAATTTATTCTTGTAAGTATTGCGGTTTGTTCTGGAATGTATTTTTTTAAGATAAATTTTCCTGCTTCTTGTCTATCAAACACCTTCAAAAAAGGTATATTTTGTATGTTATTATTATCATTTTGAGGCTTAAAACTACTCATCAAACCATTAATAACTAGATTATTATCATTAAAATTAGCTTTCATTTTAATAACATCAGCTAGTAATGATTGAAAGGTATTTTGAGCAATATTTTCAGTTAAATTATCTGCAAGGCGTTCTTTATTTTGAAAGAGTTTTGTAAAATCATTCCAAAGATGGAGATTAACAAAAAAATCACCTTTACCAAGTCCAATGGGCGTGCCTATTTCTTTAAAATTATCTTGAATAAAAATTGTACTTTTTTTAGTTGTAAACTGCCTAATTACATCTTCTATTAAAAAATGAGACGAAGTAAAAACCAAAAAATCTCCTAACAAAACGAAAGAAAAAGTACGGTTATTTTGGCGGTCATTTAATTCTTCTATAATTAGTTTTTGATAGTTAGTAGTAGAATAAAGATACTTTTTGCTTTCTTTCAAATCATTAAAAGTAGTTTTAATAAAGGTTTCTTTTTCAAGTTTGCTTATAGGAATATACAACAAAAAACCACTTTCTTGGTTTGGTGCAACGAGAAAAGAAATAGTAATATTTTTATTTTGTAGAAAAGTTTTTGCATCTTTAATTGTGAGTAGTTCTGTGCAATTTTGGTGGAGTTTTTTGAGTATATTTACTTTCAAAAAATCCTTAAAAATAGTTTTTTTTGATAATTCTTCAAAACTATCATAAAAATTTGTAGTTTGCCAAATGAAAAGTGTGTTTTGAGGTAAGATTTCCCAGACGTTTTGCTTGGTATTTTTTGCACTATTTGCCCAAAAACTTACACCAAAAAGCAAACAAGTGGCAAAAGCAATAATAAAAAAGGTACTATTTTTGCTTAACTCTTTTGAAAATGTATTTGGTTTCATTTTTTCGTTTTATAGTGTTTATAAATTTGCTCAAATATAGCAAAATCAACTTAAAAATATAAAATAATTTCTCTAAAAATTTTACACTACTAACTTATGGAAAATAGACAAGAAAACTACTTAGAAGTACCAGAAAATGTATCAGAAAACGCTGTTTTGCCTAACAAAATCAGTATTTATCCTACAAAAGATGGTTCAAATACACTTAGAAACCCACTTTTGAATGATACCTATCATTCCAGAGATGGCGCAGTTGCAGAGGCATTGCACGTGTATGTAGGTGCTGGACTTGCGCATACTTTGGCACAAAAACATCAAATTAGGCTATTAGAAATAGGTTTTGGAACTGGTCTGAACGCTTTGATGAGCCTGCAATATGTGCAAAATCAGGCAGAAAATGAAATAAATAAGTTGAGTACAGATTTTAGTGTGCATTATGTGGGTTTAGAGCCTGCTCCACTTGATTATGCTCTTGTTAGAGAGCTTGGCTACATTGAAAAAATCAGTGCTCAAAGACTAGAAACGCACTTTCGTATGATGCACGAGTGTGAAAATGAAGCAGAAATAGAACTTTCTGAAAACTTTTTTTTCCAGAAAAAACAAACACAACTGGCTAAATTTACTACTAAAAAACTCTTTGATTTGGTTTATTTTGATGCTTTTGCACCACGAGTACAGCCAGAACTTTGGACCATTGATGCACTTGCGCACCTGCACCAACAGATGAACACACAAGGTATAATGGTTACCTACTGTGCAAAAGGACAATTTAAACGTGATTTGAGGGCTATTGGTTTTGAAGTAGAGCGTTTGCCAGCACCCAAAGGCAGGCAGGAAATGACAAGAGCAGTGAAGATTTAGTTATAAATTATAAGTTATGAATTATGAGTTAATGTACTATGTATTTTAACTCATAATTTATAATTCATAACTCACAACTCAAGAGTTATATTTTTCTAGTACAAAACGTATAGATTGGTACATTTTCTTGCTACATTCTATCATTTGGGTAGTGTCAGCAAAGATAAGTTTTTCAATATCCTCCTCTGTTTGTGGTTTTGGGTTAATTTTTCCTTGCACCTGCAACACGTACCAATACGTTTTTTTGAGCAAAAACTCCCCATTTTGCCTATAATTATGATAGGTTTTTGCTATTTTCCCTATGATTTTGGCATCAATATTTGTTTCTTCTTTGATTTCACGAATAGCCGCTTTTTGAGGTGTTTCCCCTGCATCAATTTTTCCTTTTGGCAAATCCCACGACTTGCGGCGGTACATCAAAAGTATTTTTTCTTGATGCAAAACTACGCCCCCAGCCGCTGAAATAATTTTAAAACTACTTTTGAAGAATTTTCTAAAAGCTATTTTATCATTAATGCTAATAAAAATCTTGTCAATTCCTGTATTTTTGGCAGTTTCTAGCCACAGAATAAGATTTTTAATTTCTTCAAAAGACATATTCAAAAGAAAAACTACACGTTTGAGACTATCAAATTTGATAGTTTCTTTGTTTTCACTAGAAAAATCTATTAACTGATGTACATTATTTTCTGCTGGACTGATGCTTTTTTCAGTAGAATAGATTTTT
>JAYVHJ010000207.1:0-5554 GCA_043771315.1 Raineyaceae bacterium | reverse complement strand
TCTTTATTTTGAAGTTCGTCTAAACCTTCTCCAAGCATTATTTTGATATTTTTACCTACAATATCTTCCACAGAATAGCCAAGTAATTTTTCAATAGGTTTATTAGCTAACTGAATGATACCACGACTATCATAAACAGCTATTGCGTGGCTTGTAGTGTCCAAAATAGTTTTTAATTTGCTTATTTCTTTTCCTGCAAGTTGGAGATTTTTTTCTAGTTCTTCTTGTGCTGCAATCAGTTCTTCTGTATTTTGGCGCAGTTGCTCTTCTTGCTCACGGATAGCTTCCGTTTTATTTTGAGATTCTTGTAAAAGCCTTCTTGTAGCATCATTGGCATTAGTTGTGGCAATAGAAGACGCAACTACTTCTGCCAACATCTTAATAAAATCAATTTTGTAAGTTGGTATTTCTTCAAAACTAGCAAGTTCCAACATACCAATTACTTCGTTATTAAACGGCAAGGGCACTATCAAAAGGCTACGAGGTGCAGCATCTCCCAATCCAGAAGTAATATAAGTATAATTTTGTGGAATATTTTGCAGATAAACAACGCCACCTTCCAAAAAAGCCTGTCCTAGCAATCCTTCCCCTACTTTTATTGATTTTTCTATTGATTTTTTCTTATTGAAAGCGTACGCAGCACGCAAATCTAAGGTTTGTTCTTTATTTTGTTTGTTTAATAAAAATATTCCTCCTTGATTTATTTCCACATAATTAACAAGGTTGCTAATTACTTCATTTGATAACCTATTGATATCATCACTATTTTGACGCAAAATTTCAGAGAATTTGGCAAGCCCAGCGGTTGCCCAAGTTCTTCTACTTTCTTGTTCATAAACAAGTTGCAAACTGTCTTTCATATTGGCAAGCGACTGACCAAGTTCTCCTTCGTTATTAAAAACAGAAATATCAGACCCAAATTTTCCGCCTCCTACTTCTACGGCAAAATCTTTGATTTCACGCAAATTATAGCCCAATTCATTGAGAGAACGGATAAGAGTGTTCAGTTCGTCCCCACTTTCTGGAATATTTTCTGGAATATTTCCTTTAGAAAAAACCTTCAAACTATCCCTCAAAAGACGTACACGTTTAAGGATTTGAGAGATAAGAATAGAGCCAATAGCAGCAGCAAGTGCCACAGAAAGCACAAATTCTAAGAAAACAATCCAAGGACGCAGTTTATTTAGATAAGCAAATTTTTCGTTGTACTGTTGTTCAATGTTTTGAATAGTGAAAGTTGCTTCATCTATACTTTTACTAAGGTCAGTTACAATAGGGTTGATATTTGCCTGAACGTAGTTTTGTATGTACTCATCTGCATTTTGCACATTTTGCAAAGAATTTCTTTTGCGGTACAAAGAAATAGCTTGTGCATATTCCCGTTTTAGTCCTGAAAGTTGGTTATCAATTTTGGCAAAAGTAACTGTAAGGTTGTTATTATTAACTTTGTTAATGTATTTATCCAGAGAATCACGGTTAGCACGTACTTCTTTTATCCAAATATCTTCATATTCTTTAAAATATTCTTCTGTATTTTTGCTAAAAATAATCCCTTTTTCAAAAGCGACTTGTGCCTCATTGACTTTATCAAGCACCGTAATAGTATAAACACGTGCTGGCTCTGTTACTTGGAGCAGATATTGGCGGTTATCTATCATAAGTCCCCACTGATAGTTTGCGCCATTGATAAGTATAAATGAAATAATAGCCATTGAAATAAAACCGCCTGTCAGCCGTCCTTGAATGGTTTTTAAATCTATTCTAAAATAATAAGAAAGAGATTTTTTATATTTAGGTTGTTCTATATTTTCTGGTTGCATCTTTTGAAAACGGCTAATTTGAGCCGTAATATAGCAATAAATTTTTAAAAAGTATGTTTTTTTTACCACATAGGCACATAGAATACATAGAATACAAAAAATGTATTTCTATGTATTCTATGTGCCTATGTGGTGAAAGAAATTTTAGTTAAATAAAATCTTAAAACGCTCTCCATACACACTAGCAAGGCGGTTTGCTTCTTGTGCAAACACGTCTTCACCTACATAATCTACATAAGAGAGTGCGCCACCTGTATAAGCAGGAAATCCAAAACCCAAAACAGAAGCCACATCAGCATCTCTGACGCTTGTAATCACATTTTGCTTTAAACATTTTTTAGCTTGAATAGCCTGAATATACAAAATACGTTTTTTCAGTTCTTCTTCACTTGGCTGATTTTCAAGAAGTTGTACTTTTATTTCTAATTCTTCCGCAGAAAAATTAAAAACTGTCATTCCAGCATTTTTGCAGGCATTTTCTATTAAAACAGGTGATATTCCTTCTTTTAACATCAACTTTCTTTCTTCTGAATACACATCAGAAACGCTTTTTATATAATCAGCAAACGCATCAGCTAACAAAATATTTTTTGTACGAAGTTCTTTATTTACTTCATTCATAGCAAAAAACACTGTTTTTACCATATTGCGTGCTTCTTTTGAAGTGGCTACTTGCGCAAAATAATCTATTTCAATGGCTAAACCTTCCTCTATTGGCACTTGTAAGCCCTTGTACATACATTGCATTATGGCAAGTGGTGCAGGATAATTGCCTGTTTTTTGTGTATTAAGCAGTTTTTCACCATTGGCACTTGTTACGCTTTCAAAAGGAATAGCAAAATCAGCTTTTCCAGAAATTTTACCATCATTATCTTTCTTATCCCAAGGCTGCAAAGAACGAGGATTAGCTACTATCCACGCTTTTGCCTGCGTTATCATTTCCTCACGAGTGTTTGCTAGCGCATCTACAAGTCCTATTTCTAGTGCTTTTTCAGGGCTTACTTTTCCACCTTTCAGAATAAAATCCAATGCTTTTTCAAAACCAATCATACGTGGCAGGCGTTGTGTACCGCCACCACCAGGAAACAAACCAATCAACATTTCAGGCAAGCCAATCAATGTTTTTGGCTCATTTACGGCAATTCTATGATGACAGGCAAGACAAACTTCGTACCCACCACCCAAAATAGTACCATTGATAGCAGCTACAAAGGTTTTTCCACTTGCTTCATACTTACGAAAAACTCTGTGCAAATCCGTAATCATTACTTTTTGTGTTTGGAGAGTGCTATGTTGGAGTATCATATTGAGGTCTGCACCTGCAATAAATTCCTTTTTATCAGAAGTAATAATCACGCCTACAATGCTATCATCTGCTATAGCTTTGCTAGTTTGAGCATCAAGTGCAGCAATAGATGCTTCATTAAGCACATTCATTGGCGTATCAGTCATATTAAACGAGATAATAGCAATATTATCTTCTACTTTGTAGTTGAGCATTTTTTGGGTTTGATTTATATTTTGTAGGGTGCGACCCTTATAGTCGCCCTTTTGAATAGGTTTTAAATGTTATTTTTTAAGTATTCGTATATAATTAGTTGGTATCAAAAAACCAAAGTTTGACACTCAAATATCTCTGCACGGCAAAGAAACGAAAGTGAACAGAAATATTTTTTGTCCTGCTTTTTATTCTATTTTGCCGTCTGCTTTAGCTGACGGTGCAAAGAACTTCAAGTGCTTGATTTTGAGTTTTTAATACCTGTTAATTTTGCGTACTAGTCTATTTGTCGTGTTACTTTCGCAAATGGCTTGCGTATATTGGGCAGGGCAAGCCCTACATTTTAATACTAAAAACACTTCACAACTTATTTCAGTATTTCCAAAGCTTTTTCTAATCTTTTAATAAAAACATCTTTGCCCAAAACATCAATAGTTGTGCCTAAATCTGGTCCTGCGCCTGCACCTGTAAGAGCAACACGCAAAGCAGGCATTATTTGTCCAACTTTTATGCCTTTGGCATCTGCTTGTTGGTGCAAAAGTTCTTTTGCCAAATTTCCAGAAAAAACATCATCAGAGGCTTTTACAGCATCTTTTAACCATAAAAGCAAAGAAGATGCATCTGCTGTCCATTTACTTGCAATTATTTTTTCATCATAACTTGTTGGTTCATTGAAAATAAGCATTGCTTCTTTGTACAAATCTTGTGGAAAAATAGCTCTTTCTTTCACCAAAGCGCATATTTTGTTTAGTTTTTCATCAGAAAAAGCAGAATAATCAAAATTATTTTCTTTCAAATCATTTTTTAGATAATCCAAAAGTTCTGTTTCTGTTTTTTGTGCCAAATAATGCTGATTAAACCATTTTGCCTTAGCAATATCAAATTTTGCACCTGCTTTATTGATACGTTCTAGTTTAAAACTAGCAATTAAGTCATCAATATTAAAAAATTCACGGTTGTCGCCTGCGCTCCAGCCCAAAAGTGCTAAGAAATTTATCACAGCTTCTGGCAAATAACCATTTTCCTTAAAACCTTTTGTACCATTCCAATTCAAAGGAAAAACAGGAAAACCTGCCTCATCTCCATCTCTTTTGTTTAATTTTCCAGTACGTACTTCAATTACTTTTCCTTTTTCATCTTTCAAATCAGGCTTCATAATCAAGGGCAAATGCGCAAAAATAGGCGCAGTCCAGCCAAAAGACTGATAAAGCAAAATATGCAAAGGCGCAGATGGCAACCATTCCTCACCCCTAATGACGTGAGTAATTTCCATTAAATGGTCATCAACTACATTAGCAAGGTGATAAGTCGGCATTCCGTCAGATTTCATCAAAACTTTGTCGTCAAGCGTAGAAGAATGTACCATTACCCAGCCACGAATGGTATCTTGGAAACGTACTTCTTCTTTATGTGGCATCTTAAAACGAATAACATATTCCTCACCAGCGTCCAAACGGCGTTTTACCTCTTCTTCTGGCAAAGTAATAGAATTTTTCATATTCATACGAGAAATAGCATTATAAGACATATTTTTAGCCTTTGCTGCTTCTAGTTTGGCACGCATTTCTGTAAGTTCATCTGTTGTATCAAAAGCGTAATAAGCGTGTCCTTTTTCTACCAAATCCAACACATATTGTTTATACATTGGTTTGCGTTCAGATTGGCGGTAAGGAGCGTGTTTTCCGCCTTTTTCTGGACTTTCGTCTGCCTCAATTCCGACCCAACGCAAGGCTTCATAAATATATTTTTCTGCATCAGCCACAAAACGAGTTTGGTCTGTGTCTTCTATTCTGATAATAAAAGTGCCTCCAGTTTGTTTAGCAAGTATATAATTGTAAAGTGCAGTACGCACTCCACCAATATGCAAGCCACCTGTTGGGCTAGGCGCAAACCTTACACGCACAGGCGCAAGTTTTTCTGTATTTTCCATATTATATTGTATGATTTTTTTATTTTGATGCAAATATAAGATTTTTGTATCCATTCACAATTCACAATTAAACAAAATTAGGAATTGGAATTAAATAATCTCACTTTCTCATTTTCACAATAACTTAATAATCAAGATTTTATATTCGTACCTCGTACTTCTTATTTCGTACCTTTTCCTTATTTTATCATTCCAAAAACACGAATAAGTTTTTTTTGAATATCTGCAAATTCCATTATTTCTTTTGCAATATAGATAATACCAATATGTTGGGGAATTTTTATATTGGGTAAAAAGAGGTTTTTA
>JAYVHJ010000206.1:0-5477 GCA_043771315.1 Raineyaceae bacterium | reverse complement strand
GGATTTTGGGCTTAAATGGCTCTGGAAAATCATCTCTCCTAAAAATCATTGCAGGACTTGACAAAAACTATCAAGGTGATATTGTTTCCTCAAAAGATTTTTCTGTAGGCTATTTGGAGCAAGAACCAATACTTGACAAAACAAAAACCGTTTTGGAAATCATACAAGAAGGCGCAAAAGAAACTGTTGATTTACTAGCTGAATTTGATGCAATAAACAATGCTTTTGGTGATGCAGATGCAGATTTTGATAAACTTATTGCACGACAAGGAGAAGTACAAGAGCGTTTAGACCATCTTGATGCTTGGAATTTGGACACCAAACTGGAAAAAGCAATGGACGCTTTGCGCACACCGCCTGCTGATGCCAAAATTGAATTTCTTTCTGGTGGCGAAAAACGCCGTGTGGCACTTTGTAGGCTGCTTTTGCAAGAGCCTGATGTTCTTTTGTTAGATGAGCCTACCAATCACCTTGATGCAGAATCTGTGAATTGGTTGGAACAACACCTAAAACAATACAAAGGAACAGTTATTGCCGTTACACACGACAGATATTTCTTGGATAATGTCGCAGGCTGGATTTTGGAACTTGATAGAGGCGAGGGAATTCCTTGGAAAGGCAATTATTCTTCTTGGTTAGACCAAAAACAAAAACGCCTTGCACAAGAGGAAAAAACAGAGTCAAAACGTCAGAAAACCCTTATGCGTGAGCTAGAATGGGTTAAAATGTCGCCAAAAGCACGCCAAGCAAAATCAAAAGCACGTTTGGGAGCTTACGACAAACTTATGGGCGAGGAAAATAGAGAAAAAGAAGGCAAATTGGAGCTTTTTATTCCTGCTGGACAACGTCTGGGCAATAAAGTCATTATTGCGGAAGGCGTGGCAAAAGGTTATGGAGATAAACTTTTGTACGAAAATTTGTCGTTTTCTTTGCCTCCTGCAGGCATTGTGGGCATCATAGGACCTAATGGTGCAGGAAAAACAACACTTTTCAAAATGATTACAGGCAAAGAAACGCCTAATGCAGGTAGTTTTGAAGTTGGAGAAACTGTACAAATTGCTTACGTTGACCAAGAACATGACGACTTAGACCCTACAAAATCAGTTTATGAACTTATTTCTGGTGGAAATGATTTGATGCTTTTGGGTGGACAACAAGTGAACTCTCGTGCTTATGTGGGCAAATTTAATTTTGCAGGTGCAGACCAAGAGAAAAAAGTAGGTATGCTTTCTGGTGGTGAGCGCAATAGGGTACATTTGGCTATGACACTCAAACAAGGCGCAAATTTGTTGCTTTTAGATGAGCCGACCAATGATTTGGACGTAAATACTTTGCGTGCTTTGGAGGAAGCCTTAGAAAATTTTGGGGGTTGTGCGGTGATTATTTCCCACGACAGATGGTTTTTGGATAGGATTTGTACGCATATTTTGGCGTTTGAGGGTGATTCTCAAGTGGTTTATTTTGAAGGGAATTTTTCTGATTATGAAGAAAACCGCAAAAAACGACTTGGAAATGATGCCCCAAAACGTATCAAATATAAAAAATTAGTGTAATTTGTTGTTAAGAAATATAATACTTTTATAATCAAATAGTTATAGCATCATTTTTTGCAAAAGGTATCAAAAAACCGCCGTTGTTTGGTATTTTTGCGCAGCGACACCAATAACGAATTACGTAGAGCAATACGCACAAGCAAAAAATAGATTGTTTGTTACAGTTCTTTGTTGGTGTTGCTGCGCTAAAACACCAACAAAGGCAAAAAACGCCATAGGAATATGTACGAAATAAGAGGTACGAGGTACGAATATAAAATACTGATTACTAAGCTACTGTAAAAGCAAAAAGGTTAAGTTATTTAGTCTCTGTTCCATAGCTAATCAAATAATTGATTTTTAAGAAAATGACATAAATTCAATAAACTATGACAAATTATAAAAAATATGGGGAAAAATCAAATAAACAATAACTATCTAAAATTTTTTACTGCAGTAATAATGATATTATTTTTGTGGTTAGCAAACAAGTTGACATCTGTGGAAGAAGAAAAATGTCCGACGTCTTATAACAAGAGAATTATGCCATTTGAGTATAGATCCCTAGTAATAAAAAAAAGTACTAAAATAGATAAAGGTTCACATTTAGTACCATCCTTAGACATGAATAATGGTGGAGAAATATTAGATTTCAATGTTTTTCATCTTGGAGGAGACTATTCTGATTGGGAAAATATACAAGTAGGAGATTCAATATTTAAAAGTAGGGGTTCATTAGATATATTAATAAAGAAACCTTGGGGAGATACTATATTTATTCCATTTGAATGTCCACCCTCCCGCAGTCGCTAGGCTCTGCCTAGTGACCGCTATCATTTTTCTGCCGTTGTTGGTTGTTTTAGCGCAGCAACACCAACAACGAAAAAAAGCCGTTCAATTTTTGAACGGCTTTACTTTATGCTAAATTAGCCAAATCAGGGAATTTTTCAAGGATTTTCTTTAAAATGTTCTCTGTTTTAGTTTCTCTTGCTTTGAGCAACTCAATTTCTTTTTTTGTTTCATCTTCAATAGGACGTATTAAAGTTCTTCTATCCCAAAAAACAAAACCAACCAGCCCAAAAATACCTGCCAAAAGCGTAAGCATTATATAAAACAAAATATCAAAACGTTTATTAATATCGTCAAAACGCTTATCAACAGCTTTTTCTAAGCTATCAATACGTTTATCTAAACCATCTACTTTTGTAGCTATGACAGCTACCTGCTTGTTAGTTTCCGCTATTTGTTTGTTTGTTTCCGTTTGTTGTCTAACAAGTTCCAGCAAAAGTTCTCTATCCGTTTGGGCATAAGCACCAAACGAGATAAACATTAACACTATTATAAGAATATTTTTCATTTTCTTTTTGCATTTTTATTAGTACAAATATAGATTTAAAAATTTGAATTACAATTATTTTGTAATAATTTTGCACGCAATAAAAAAATAATGAAAGAAATATTAGAAAATAAAGTAACCGTTTAGTTACCTTGTACGTGTGAAAGGAGAAGAATTAAAAAAATTACGAAAAGCAATGCTCCTAGAAAAAATACCTATTGTGCAAATAGTTAAGTTCACAGGGCTTACCCTGGAGCAAATACAAGCATTAGAAAAAGAAATAATAATATTGATATTGGAGACCCATTTTAATCAAAAACCCCTCAAATATTATCAAAATGATATTGTTTGAGGGGTTTTGCTTATTGAAAGCCACATTTATGGAGCTTGATAAAAATTAAATTTCTTCTTTGCTATCATAATAAATATTGCCTAAATCTTTGTTTTTAGGAGCTTTTGTGCGGAGTTCTTGCACTTCTAAAAGTTGATTTTTGAGTGTTTCAAACTTATAAAGTACGTTTCCGTTACTTGTAGGAACTGCCTCTCCGTCCCATTCTACAATATATTTGCTCATCACATCATCAATAATAGCTTTATCTAATTTCTCCTCTTTAGCGGTTCTATTGACTTCATTAGCAAGTGCATCAGTAGAAAGCGCACCATTTCCAGCATTTTTGTAAATTACTTTCAAAAGGCGTTTTTTGACGTTATTGATGTGTCTTTGGTTTCTTTTTGGCAAAAGCGTAAGGTAACGCAAAGCAGGAATAGCAAAAAATGACAAAGAAAATACAAATGGAATAACACCCAAAAACACCCACGACCAATAACTATTTAATTCTGGCATAATTTCACTAAAATCTCCAAACAAAAATACACTTGCAAAAACTAAATTAAAGATATTCATACCAATAATAAGCGCATTTTTACCTGTCGTGTTGCCTGTAAGCTCAAATTCTGGCTCGTACTCGTCCCAATACCAAACTACTTTTCCATCATCATTGGGATTTACGCTACGAGTCAAATCCCTCAAATCAGCATAAAGCAAACCATTTTCAGATATTTCAGCAGAACCATTAAAGCGTACTACACAATCAGACATAAACGCTTGCGCCTCATCAGTATTCCAGCCTGCAAGTGCCTTAAACTCAGGTAAAGCTACTATTCCTGCATTTTTACGAGCATAAGCAGCCACTTCTTTTTGGTTTTCTAGTGCTTCTAGCATAATGCGGGGAGGTCCAAACACAAAATCATAGACTGCCGCCATAAAATTCTTTTCTTTTTTGTCAAAAGGAGATTCTTTTTCTTTGTAATGTTTATAATTATAGCCTCTGTCGTCTGTATCATAATAAGTTTGCCCATAATAAACAGTATTCCACTGAAAAATAGACAAGAACAAATGAAACATTCCGCCAAACATATTACTTCCGCCACTGTCGTTGTCACTATCAGAATCACTGTCTTTGTTCATTGCCACAATAATAGCAATCATAATCACAACAAAAACCACAAAATACACGACTAGCATCACGCTAATCCACGCTTTATAAAAAATAGTGAACATTTTCCAAAGAAAATCTTGTATTTCTTCTATTCTTTCTCCAAAAGATTTGTCGCCACGTCTTTGCGGACTTCTACCAAAATCATATAACAAATCTCCATTTTCTGTAACTTTCAGATGACAAACATACTTGCTCATAAGGTCTTCTAGAGCCTTTTGTGCCTCGTGTACGGATACGCCTGTGATGGCAGATGCGTCATTAAGCGTAAATTTGCCCGTTTTTTGGAGTTGTTTTTCTAAAAGTTTTGCGTTCTCTTTGAGTGTGATGGTTTCCATTTATTTTTGAAAATTGTTTTAATTATCTTTATTAAAAATCTGATTAAAATCTTTGTTATAACGGTAAAGCTACAAATAAATTTTCTTTAAAAACAAAAAAACTCTAAAATAAGTTTTTGCATTTTTTATTGCTATTTTATTCCTATTTGGTATATTTGATTGTTTTTGTACACACTCATCAAAAAAACCACAAGTAAACTGTATTTACTCGTATCACCTACTTCAAACTTCACACCTCATTTATGGTTTCTATTGCACTTGCTACTTATAATGGAGAAAAATTTTTGCGACAGCAATTAGACACACTTATTACACAAACCTACAAAAACATTGAAATTATTATTTGTGACGATAACTCTACGGATACAACTTGGCAGATTTTGCGAGAATATAAAGAAAAGTATAAAAATATTAAAATTTTTAGAAATAAAGAAAATCTTGGTTTTATCAAAAATTTTGAACTTGCTGTTAGTTTGTGCAAAGGAGATTTTATTGCTATCTCAGACCAAGATGACTTGTGGCAACCTGAAAAAATAGAAAAACTCGTTAGTAATATTGCAAATTATTCCCTTATTTATTCTGATTCCGCTTTTATTGATGAAAATGGCGCATCTTTGGGTGAAAAAATGGGTGATACTTATAGTTTTGTAGAAGGTTTTGATGGACGAAATTTTACGCTTACAAACTGTGTTTCTGGACACGCAAGTATGTTTAGAAAAGATTTGTTGCCACATCTTTTGCCTTTTCCTTCTTGTGTGGATTATGATTGGTGGGC
>JAYVHJ010000205.1:0-1714 GCA_043771315.1 Raineyaceae bacterium | reverse complement strand
AAATCTTCTTTTTGCGGGCATTCCTTACGTCTGCGGTGCAATTTGTTTGTATTTTCGTTCCACAACCAAAATTCTAAAAATTTCAGTTTTTTTCCTTTGATAGCACACAATTTATAAGGCAAATTCATAAAATTTTTTTCGTTGCCTATATTATCTATGTTCATATCTTTTGGAAAATCAAGTAAAAACTTTGTCGGTTGTATGTCGGATTTCATAAAAACGCCCTCAAATTGTTATTTGAGGGCGTTTTATTGGTGGAAATGGAGAGAATTGCACTCTCGTCCAGATAAGGCGACCTAATGCCTTCTACATGCTTATTTTTGTTTAGGTTTTCGTACAAAATCAAGGCACAAATCAAGCCTTAGAAAAAGTCTTATCTACTGGATTTCGCCTGTTATTTCGTAGCCTTATAACAAACTATCTCTGGGGGTTCGTTACCCTATACGCCTACACCGCAGAGCGGAGATGTAAGCAGGATACTCTTTGCGTTAGTCTCTGACTAAGCAGCGAGGGCGTAATTAGTTTCGCCTATTGTGTTTTGAAAGCAGATATTTAAGAGCCTACCCTCATGGCTCTGCATGCTTACACACTAACTCAACGCATACTGTCAAAACTGGTCATTCCCAATTTATAACATTACTAGAATGGTAGCGTTATACTACGCCTGTGCTAATTTTCACTATTGTAGTCTGCAAAGGTAACACTATTTTTTTGAGTTGCAATATTTTTTAGAGTTTTTTATTCCAAATGCCAACTGCCATTCCTGAAGTGATAAGTGTAGATTTTATCTCCACTACCACTACCCATACTATTAAAACCTACTTTAAAAGTGTTTTCATCTACCCAATCTAACAATGAAATCATAAGGGCATCATTCAGTTTTGGGGTAATATCTACGTTTTCTCTAACAACTATTTCCTTCTCACCTCTATAAATAACCAGATTTACTTTATTCCCTTCACCAACAGAGGCAGATACAACCTTAGTTGCCTCTGGAGAAAATGAAAAAGCACTATTTATATATGTATACAACCCTAACAAATCATTACCATTAGCTTTACTTATAAATGAAGTTCCACCACCTTCTTGATAAAGATGACTTTGTACAATAAAACAGTCAAAATGTTTATTATAACCACTAAAAAAAAACTGAGCATTGTTAGCGTTATTTTCGTAGTCATACTTCTGTCCTATTTCTCTTCTAGAAATAAAATTTTTAGTTTTTCCATTATTTAATTTTAATATTAATTTTTTACCTTCTCTGCTAGCAATATCTTTATAATACTTTAATAAATATTCTTCATACCCATACCAACCACTATTCTGCATTTTACGAAAGCACTTATCAATACTTTTAGGAGCATCTTTTATAAGTTGTTCCACAGTTTTATTTTGAAAAATTATCACCTCCTTAATCATTCGTTTAATACTAATATCTTGACTCATATTATGCTCGTGTTCATATGTTTGTTGCACACAAGAAAATATACCTTCACGTTCTTTAAAAAAAATATATCTGATAGTACCTTCACTTGAATTACCAACCCAAATATCACTTATTATATTTTCTTGTGTTATATATGCAATTTTAGAACTTATTTTGGTATATACACTATTAGAGTATGTTTAGAAACTATCTTATAGAAATATAACAATGTAAAATATTGCGTATCTTTTGTAATTTTGTATAAAATTATCACAATTATATTCAATT
>JAYVHJ010000204.1:0-2790 GCA_043771315.1 Raineyaceae bacterium | reverse complement strand
TCATAACTCATAACTTATAATTCATAACTATTTATCCTTTAATTTTGCAAGCATTATCTTAATTTCTAAAATAACCACCAGCAACAACCAAGCGACAATTCCTAGTGCAATACCTGCCAAAAGCATTGTAGAATGTTTGAAATCACTTGCCTTTTCTGTATAAGCAAAGCTGCTTACTATATCAATATCTTCTTTTTCATCTAAATATTGTTTAATAGTTGTTCTTTCATTAGCTAAATTTATACTTGTGTTATATAAATCACTTCCAGACATCAACATACCAGATAATTTGCCTGTTTCTAATCTCTTTTTGAGTGTATCCAAACGGTTTATTTCCATTTCTAATGTTGCTAATCTTGCTTTTTTGCGCTCCAAAGTCAATCCTTTTAGTTTGCTTGCATATTTACTATTTTGAAAAAAATCAACTAAATTTTGTTGCATTTTATCATTAAAAATAGCCTTACTTTCTGCATCAACACTAACTAGCACAGTAACGCTATCCACTTGAGATTTTACACTAATATCACTAAGACTTTCCGCTTCTTTGAGCGTTATACTCAAAGCCTTGCTTACAAGCGTATCTCTACCACTTTTTATAGATGCTGTTAAGGGAAATGCAATAGAAGAAAGCTCGCCCGTTGTCAAAAAACGAGGTTTAATGACCATTACCCCTTTATATATAGGCAAAACTACTGTAAAAGAAAGTGTCATAGCCACTATTACTGAAACAATCAAAAACAAAATAAGCCATTTTATACGTGTTTGAAGCGCATTTAATACACGTTTGAGTGTGCTTAATAAATCTACCTCATCATTGAGGATTTCGTGTTGTTGGTTATCCATTAGTAAGTTTAAAGCAGTTTTTAAGAGATAATAATTTAGGCAAAATTAAGGTATTTTTTGTTAAAATTTTATTTTTTGTTAAAAAAAGCTAAATTTGCCCAGAATTTACAATAATTTTATGCTGAATTTGTACTGAATATTTAGTATTTAGCGCACAACTCACACTAGCAACTGCTAGTTCAAAATTCAAAACTAAAAAATGAAAGTCGCACTTATTACAGGAATTACGGGGCAAGACGGAGCTTATTTGGCACAATTGCTTTTAGACAAAGGTTATATGGTTCACGGTGTAAAACGCCGTTCTTCACTTCTTAATACAGACCGTATTGATGGGATTTATCAAGACCCACACGAGAAAAATGTCCGCTTTAAACTGCATTATGGCGACCTTTCAGACTCTACAAACATTATCCGTATTATACAAGAATGTCAGCCAGACGAAATTTATAACTTGGGTGCAATGTCTCACGTAAAAGTTAGTTTTGATACCCCAGAATATACCGCCAATGTGGACGGAATAGGCACTTTACGTATTTTAGAAGCAGTACGTTTATTGGGAATGTCTGAAAAAACCCGCATTTATCAAGCCTCTACATCAGAACTTTATGGACTTGTACAAGAAGTGCCACAGTCTGAAAAAACGCCATTCTATCCACGTTCTCCGTATGCTGTGGCTAAAATGTATGGTTTTTGGATTACTGTAAACTACCGTGAAGCCTATAATATGTATGCCGTTAATGGCATTTTGTTCAACCACGAAAGTCCTTTGCGTGGTGAAACTTTCGTAACACGCAAAATCACTCGTGCTGTGGCTAGAATTGCACTTGGTTTGCAGGATAAAGTGTATTTGGGTAACCTTGATGCACAACGAGATTGGGGACACGCAAAAGATTATTGTGAGGCAATGTGGCTTATTTTGCAACAAGATAAACCTGAAGATTACGTCATAGCCACAGGCATAACGACACGTGTACGTGAGTTTGTGCGTATGGCGTTTGCAGAAATTGGTGCAGAAGTTACGTTTAGTGGGGAAGGAATTGACGAAATTGGCGTGATTAGCAAAGTGAATAATCCTGATTTTAAACTGAAAGTTGGACAGGAAGTTGTGGCTATTGATAAACGCTATTTCCGCCCAACAGAAGTAGAACTACTTATTGGCGACCCTACAAAAGCAAATAAACAACTTGGCTGGATTCCCAAATATACCCTTCCAATGCTTGTAAAAGAAATGGTTGCTGCTGATTTGGTGCTTTTCCAACGTGACGAATACCTGCAAGCAGGCGGATACAAAACATTTAATTATCACGAGTAAATCAATTACAAGTTTTCAATTACGAATTACACAAAATAACGTAATTCGTAATTGGAAATTCATCATTATTTATATTTTTTCTTTTGAAGTTTTCTTTTGGAAAAATGATTTTATTTTCCTAAAAATCTGCACATAAACATCTTTATCAAACACACGTGAATCATTACGAGCCTGATTTAGTAAGAAAAGCCCAATAACAAGAAGTATCACATCAGCCATCCACATTCCTACCCAAATAGGTGTAACACCTTCTTTGCTCCACTTCTCCCCTGTCATTGTAAAAACATAGTACAAAATAAAAAAGAACACAGAAATAAGTGTAGGAACTCCCAAACCACCTTTTTTGATAATAGAACCCAAAGGCGCACCAATCAAAAACATCAAAAAACACGCTAAAGCAACAGAATATTTGCGGTGAATTTCTATATCAATCAAAGAAATTTCTTTTTGTGCTTCTACCAAACTTGCCTTTTTGGGCTGAAAAAAATTCTTAATATCACTTGCTTTTTGATTAGCAGCATTAATAATTTCCATTGTGTAAACACTATCAAAAGGTACTTTCCAAAGAGAATCAGCAAGTTTTGTTACTTTTATCTTAGAAATATCAGCAGCAATTAAAGGTTGTTTTGTAGAAG
>JAYVHJ010000203.1:0-7050 GCA_043771315.1 Raineyaceae bacterium | reverse complement strand
TGAAGTCAAAAAAAGAGAAGAAGGAGAGCAAAGTTTTAAGAAAATGGACGACAAAGCAGCTAAAAATGCCACAGATGAGAAAAATAAGAAAAAATCTTCTGATACAAAAGATGATTTGTTAGTGTTTATTTATGATGAAAAAACAAAAAAAGTAGAGGCTCGTAAAGTAGAAATTGGCATTAGTGATTTTGATAATATGGAAATTACGAAAGGCGTAAAAGAGGGAGAAAAAGTGGTTTCTGCGCCTTCTGATGCTATTTCTAAAAAATTGCGCACTGGTGATGAAGTAACAACAGAAAAGAAAGGACAAAAATAGTTATCAATTAAGAATTACGGTGATTTAAAGAAGACTTCGTTTCAAGCGAAGTCTTCTTTTTTAGCTAAAATATATAATTTTACTAAGAATTTTTATACATTTGCAATCCTGCAATAAATTAAGTTGCGTGTTTTGTATTCATTCACAATTCACAATTTACAATTCACAATTACCCAGTATGTTAAAATTCTTTAATAATCTTTCTTTGCGTCATAAATTGTTCTTGGCGTTCTTTGTTTTGATTATGGTCATTATTTTTGTGGCGGCAATGAGTCTTTGGTTTTACAATAAACGTGAAAGCCTTAGCCACGTGTCAGAAAAAATGGAAGAAACATTGGTGGGTATTCTTAAAATTGTCAAAGTGGAGCAGGATTTTTTTGCGACAGAGCCTTCCCGTTCTAGTTTTTATTCTCACGGAAGGAGCAAATACCTAGACAAGCACCAGCAACAACTAGATAGTATGCAAAAAAGTATCAAAACGCTTACTAATAGCATTAAAAGCAATGAAATTGATGTACGGGAAGACCTTTTATTGATTTCAAAAGAACTAGATTTGTACCGTTATAACTTTCGTCAGGTGGTTGTTTTGACAAGAAATAGAGGTTTTAAAGATTATGGCAAAGAAGGAGATATGCGTGAAATAGCACATTTTTTAGAAAATTCTGGCAAAGTTTCTATGGTAGCATTGCTTACACTTCGTAAACACGAAAAAGATTATATTTCTCGTAAAGAGGCTATTTATATTGAAAATTTTGAAAATGTGATGGCATCTATGCAACAACAAAATACAGATGTTATTATCAATAAAAAACTTCTAGGATATAAAGCAGCTTTCAAAGACCTTGTTGCACTAGATAAAGCCATTGGCTATGATGGCACACACGACGGCTTCAAATATACAATGCGCCAACACGGAGAAGTGGCTATCAATATTATAGAAAAAACCATTGCAAAAGTCAATAAACTTTCTGACGGAGTTAAAGCTGATTTTCAGAATATTTTCGTGATAACTATGCTGATTGTCGTTGTGGTGAGCCTTACTTTTAGTTATTTTTTGTCGTTTTTTATTACAATTCCTATTATTAAATTATCAGAAATCATAGAACTTACAGTTGATAATAATTTTGAAGGAGAATTTAAACCTGTAAAAATCTATTCTAATGATGAAGTAGGCACACTTTCACAGGATTTTAATTTGATGATAACCAAAATTCAGAAACAATTATCACAAATCAAATCAAATGCTTTGCTTTTAGAAGATAAAAACAGACAATTAGAAGAAAATAATCAACAAGTAAAACAATCAGAAAGACGCTTAGAAAAGCTACTAGACCTCAAAAATAAACTTTTTTCTATTATTTCGCAAGATTTGCGCAATCCTTTGAACAGTTTGAAAGGATTTTTGAATATTCTAAAATATCATACCTCTTCTTTTACTTCTGAAGAATTGCAAGAACTTAGCGGAGATATGTATAGTTCTTTGGATAAGGTGATGCTGTTGATGGAAGATGTAATAAAGTGGTCTCGTTCACAATCTGGTGACCTAGAATATAATCCCAATAGTCTTCATTTGAAGAAAGTTATTGAAGAAAATCTTATTGCTATGGCAGGGCAAGCACAAGAAAAATACCTTATGATAGAAACAAAAATTGATGGAACTTTGTATGCTACTTTTGATAAAGATATGCTAGATTTTATCCTAAAAAATCTTCTTTCTAATGCCTATAAATTTTCTCACGAAAATGGGAAAGTTCTTGTTTCAGCGGAAAAAAAGAATGATAATATTACTATTCGTATCAAAGATTTTGGAGTAGGAATGAGCAATGATGTACTTTCACGTATTTTTGACCCCAATACTCGTGTAAGTATGCTTGGCACAAACAAAGAAAAGGGTTCTGGTTTAGGACTTCTGATGTGTAAGGATTTTGTGGAAAAAAACGGTGGATTGATGATGCTCAAAACAGAAGAAGGCAAAGGAACAACTGTAAGTTTTACAGTAAAAAAAGCTAGTTAGTAATTAATATTAAGTGAAAATAATATATCATTCTTACAAAACAAGAAAAAATTGAAAAATAGTTTTTTTTCAAAATGTTGTAGAAAACATACTTTGGTATGGTTTTTGAAAAATATTCTGAAAAAATACAAAGTTTTTTTTGAAATCTTTATTTTCTTAGCTATATTTGAAACTTAAATAAGAAAACGTGTCATCCAAGCACAATTTATGCCTTAACAATATATGAAAAAATTAGCTATCCTTTTAACGCTTTTACTTGTTAGTTTTGCCTCAGAAGCGCAACAACGAAGAAGCACCAAACAAAAAAGCCAACGTGAATTTAGCCAATCTTATTGGACTGTGGGCGTAGGTGTAGGCATTGGTAATTATTTTGGAGATTTAGCACCAAAAGAACAATACACAAGTAGTAATATAGCTTTCACTCGTCCAAGTTTTAGCTTTGAAGTAGCCAAACGACTAGGACCACGTTCTGCTGTAGAATTTGAACTCGGTTGGGTACGCTTACAAGGCTCTGACATAGAGAGTGCTGACCCAAAAAATATCAGACACCGTTACCGTTATATCCGTAATGCAAGTTTTAGAAATGATATTTTTGAACTTTCTGCAATGTATTCTTATGAGCTAAAACGCTCACTAGATATGTATTATAGACGTGATACTTGGAGACCTTATGTATTTGGTGGAGTAGCAGGATTTTATCATAACCCAAAAACGCAAGTTGAGGGGAAATGGGTAGCTTTACAACCATTAGGAACAGAAGGACAAGGGCTTCCTGATTACAAAACTAAATATTCTCTTGTAAGTATAGCCATTCCTTTTGGTCTTGGTATAAAATACAAACTGCGTGATGATATGGATTTAGCGTTTGAGGTAGGTTACCGTTATACTTTTACAGATTATCTTGATGATGTTTCTGGTAATTATGCTGATGCTACATTATTAAGTCCACTGGCAAAACTAATTGCTTTTGATAGAATTGCTGATGGTGGTACAAGAGAGTTTAATGGTGCTACTGATGATTTAGGTCCGCTTGTTACAGTTCCTGGTGGAATAACTGTTAATGGATTTGGTGCAAAAGGTGACCAAAGAGGCAATCCTAATGACAAAGATATTTTTATCGTAACTTCTGTAAGACTTAATTATATCTTGGGTGCAGGTGTTAGATGCCCTAAATTTAGAAGATAGATATAATTTGTTTAACAACTTACAATTAAAAAACCTTTCTACCAACTTGGTTGAAAGGTTTTTTTAATATAATCACCTTATTTTTCAGAAAAAATCAAATAGGTACGAAGTTTGAAGGCTATTTCTAAACTCGCAACTTTATGCAAAAAATACCTAAATTATTTACCTTCCTTATGCCATTCAAAAAAAATATAATTCTTTTTTTAATCTTTTTTGCTACATATACGCATATTTTCGCACAACGTGACGAAATAGGTGGACACATAGGCGCAATGACTTACAGAGGTGAAGTTTCTTCATTTAGTATGAATTCTGCAGGCGCAAGTGCAGGGATATTTGTAAGGCAAAACTGGAATGAAGCTTTTTCATCAAGATACACAGCTACTTTTGGAAAAATACGTGCTAATGATGCTAATTCTGACGACAAATTTCAGAAAGCACGAAATTATAGCTTTACAACAGGGATATTTGAACTTTCAGCACAAGCAGAATATAATTTTTTCCCTTTTCGTAGTCCAAGTTATCAACAACTTTGGTCACCTTATTTATTTACTGGGCTTGCCTATTTTAGAATGACTCCTCAAAAAAATTCCAATCCTGACTATTCTCTCAACCAAATAGCTATTCCTTTTGGTGTCGGTGCAAAATTTGTAATTGGTGAAAATTGGAATTTAGCTATAGAATTTTCAGCTAGGAAAACTTTTACAGATAACCTAGACGACCTCAATATAACCACAACTATTCCTACGCAACCACGCTCTGTAAAAGGTTTTACAGGAAATCCGTATGATAAAGATATGTATTTTACATCAAGTTTTATGATAGGATATACTATTTATAAGGTGCGTTGCCCTAGATTTTATAATCTCTAATTCAAAATAAACAAATAAATAAAAAATGAGTTTTGACGCTATTAGCAGTGATATGCACGCAAATTGGTACGATAAACAATATGCTAATATAGATACACGTTTCAATGTTTTAGATAACTGGCAAAAGCAAAAGCAAGACAGCACTATCACTTATTGGATTCATAAACGTATGTTTAATTTTGCTAATGTACTTGCACAGCCTGCCACTTCGTGGCTTACAGTGGGTGATGGTTATGGATTTGATGCTAATTATTTTAAAGAAAGAGGTTGTAAAGCTACTGCTAGTGATATTTCTGCTACGTTTTTGGAAGCGACAAAAGAAAGAAATTTAATTGATGAGTTTTCTATACAAAATGTGGAAAAAATGACTTTTGAAGATAATTCTTTTGATTATGCGTTTTGTAAAGAAGCCTATCACCATTTTCCTCGTCCAATGATGGGTGTTTATGAAATGTTACGTGTTTCCAAAAAAGCTGTTATGTTTGTTGAACCACAAGACCCTATTTCTCGGTTGCCGTTTTTAATGGGAATACGCAATATTTTGGATAATTTTAATACAAAACTTCTCCAAAAAATATGGAAAAATAGATATTCTTTTGAAACTGTGGGTAATTACGTTTACAAAATATCAGAAAGAGAAATAGAAAAAGCAGCTATGGGAATGAATTTGCCTGCGGTTGCTTTTAAGGGTATCAATAACAATTATTATAGTCCTAACATTATCAATGAAAAAGCCAATAATTCCTCTAGTATATTTAGAAAAATAAGACTCAAATTGGGACTTCATAATTTTCTTTGTAAAGCTACAATAATACCTTATCAAGTGCTTGGAGCTATTATTTTTAAAGAAATGCCCACACCTGAAACCATTGAAAACCTTAAAAAAGATGGTTTTCGTTTTTATGAATTTCCTAAAAATCCTTATTTAAGATAGACCTAAGATAAAAAACACAAAAAAAGTTATATATTTGTCGTCATAACTACTAAATTTTTATTTAATTTATGACGACAACTAAGAACGACCCCAAAGTTATCAAAGCGTGGGCAATGTATGATTGGGCTAACTCCGTTTTTGCCCTTGTCATTACCTCTACTATTTTTCCTATCTATTATGATGCCATCACCAAATCCAAAGAAAAAATGGATATGGTGAACTTTTTGGGCTTTGAGGTTAAAAACTCTGTGCTTTTTTCTTATACAATTTCTATTTCTTTCCTGATTATTGCCTTCATAAACCCAATACTTACAGCTATGGCTGATTATAGCGGAAAGAAAAAGGCTTTTATGCAGTTTTTTTGTTATTTGGGGGCAACTGCTTGTGCAGGTCTTTATTTCTTTGATACAGAACATATTAGCCTTGGAATTGTCTTTTTTAGTTTGGGACTGATTGGATTTAGTGGAAGTTTAGTTTTTTATAATTCTTATCTTCCAGAAATTACAGATGACGAAAATATAGATGTCGTAAGTGCCAAAGGCTTTACTTTGGGCTATATTGGAAGTGTTATTTTGCTAGTTTTTTTGCTTGCTGCTATCACTTTTTATAAAGAATTGGGCTTTGAAAATGCTGGAATTGTAACAAAAATTTCTTTTGTTTTGACAGGAATTTGGTGGGCAGGTTTTGCTCAAATACCTTTTAGAGGGCTACCTAACAATGTTTATGCAAAATCTGGGGAGGGAAGTTGGATTTTGAATGGTTTTAAAGAGCTTATTAAGGTTTTTAAGCAAGTATTAAAAAGAAAACTGCTTTTAATTTTCTTATTAGCATTTTTCTTCTACAATGCAGGCGCACAAACAGTAATGTATGTTGCCACTATTTTTGGAACTTCTGTGCTTAATCTCAAAAGTGAGCAACTAATACTTACTATACTTATTTTACAAATAGTAGCTATTGGAGGAGCTTATATTTTCTCATTTCTTTCCAAAAAATTTGGAAATATCCGTGCTTTAAGTATTGCTATTTTTGTTTGGATAGGCATTTGTGCTTGGGCGCATTATGTAGAAGCAAGTGATTTTTATTACCTTGCGGCTACAGTAGGGCTTGTGATGGGGGGAATACAGTCGCTTTCACGTTCTACTTATGCCAAACTAATGCCAGAAACAGAAGATACTGCCTCCTATTTCAGTTTATATGATTTTTGTGATAAAATTTCCTTGGTGATAGGTCCTGCTATTTATGGACTTATTGAGCAAAGAACTTCTGCTCGTGATAGCGTATTAGCACTTATGGTATTTTTTATGATAGGTTTTGTGATTATTTTGTTTATTCCTTCACGAAATTCTTATGAAAAATAATGTATTAAAGCATATGGATAAAGAGCTATAAAAGTTAAAAAGCCTTTCAAAATTACTTTTGAAAGGCTTTTTTGGGTTATGCAGTTTTAGTTAATTTTTCTATTTCTGTTGCTACCATTGACGCAAACGCTTCTTTTAAAGAATTTTGGAGTTTTTCTTTCATCTCTGCATTTTCAAAAAAATTATTGGTATTATCTCCACCAATTGTACCATTATTAACCGTTCCATTACCTACTGAATTGTTATGAATGTTCGTTGCTTTTTCCTCTTCCTCCTCAAATAACTTCACCAACGGCACTTCCAAAAACTCCGCTAATTTTTGGAGTGTGGGAACTGTTGGCATAGTTCTGTTGCCCTCAATATCACAATAA